>CALGTJ010000672.1 GCA_937901435.1 uncultured Rhodobacter sp.
GATCCACCTTAACAGGGCCGCAAAGTGGTCGAAGAACTAGGACCACCTCTTATTAACCGAGCTATACCTGAAATTTGACAGTCAGTAAAAGGTCGATTCCTGTCATGTGCCCTCTTTGGTGTAGTTGGCCATGTTTACAATACGAGACCGACAGACCGCGGATTTGTTCGATTGATGGTCAGGTAATCCCCCCAAAATAAGGGGCTGAAAAATCGCGATATTTAGGTGAATGCCGCAATCCGCTCCCTGCAAAGGACAACCATCGCCTCTGCTCGCTCGTGGATACCACGGTCCATGCCGGGAAGATCCGGCACAGAAACACCGTCTATGGCTTCGGCGAAACGCTGCAAGAAATAGTCGATTTCTTTGCCCACACCGGTTGCAGCCAAGCCGGCGATCGCCGCCACCTGCATGAAATCACTACGCCGCAAGCGATCATCTTTACCGTTCAATTTCAGGGCCATTCGGTCATGTTCAAGGCTCGGGAAGACCCGCGTCGTGACCGCATCATAGAGCGGCGCGAGGCGGATTGTGCTAAAGCGATCCGCAGCAGGACTGGCAATCTTCAGGAGCGCCAAATTCTTCAGGTGCATATCGCCGTCGCCGATCAACCAAGCGAATAGGGCGCGCTTGATGACCAACAAAAGATCTTCCCCGGCAGATGTCGACAGCGGTCGAACAGCGCGCGTTATCCGCTCGATTGTTCCATCATACTTCGCATCGGGGGGCAGATCGAGAACCGAACACAGATCCTCCAAAGCAAAGCGGCGCGCGTCCTTGGACGATGTGCGGATATCGAAGCGCTCGACCAGCAAGGCCGGTGGCATGTCATCCGGCATCGGCACCAAAGCGATGTCAGGTGCCACCAACCCTGATGCACGGCCAAGAGACATGGCAAGATATTCAATCACGGGAAGCGCCTGAAATCCGCTGGTTCCCGCCGGCTTCAAAATATGGGTGAACGGCAAGCCCGCGCTCGGCGACAATTGGCCATCCTGCGCCAAATACATCGGCGCCTTGATCTGAACGCCAGACAGGCGCGGTGTGTCCGCCCGCTCATAAAGACGCGCCAGCCCCGCCTCGAAATCTGCTTCAAGCTTGCCGCGCCCAGGGCCGGCATAGTTTCCGGTAAAAACGCCGTCGCTGGTAAATTGGGACAAGGACACGGCCAGTGTGTCCGCAGGGAGCGATGCAAGCTCGGCTGCGTTTTCGCTGATCGTGATGTTGGACATATAACGTTTGCCCGAGCGCAGCATTGCCCGCTCGTCGTTGTCTTTGAGAACCTTCTCCAGCCAACCCTCGGGCAACAGCGAGAGGATGAAGGGCGGTAGCTGGCCCGGAACCCGCTGCCGCACGAGTGGCAAATTGAAATCATCTTGTGGCTTCCAGCGCCATTCAAAACCGTCATGTCCCAGCTGACCGACGATTTGCCCATGCCAAGCCACCATGAACGTAAGTGCGGCTTCGTTGCGCACCTCCACCGCAACAGCAGAGCGCAACAAATACCGCTCTGTCTGCTCCCCCTCGCGGTACCATTTGTTTTCGCGCGCGAGCGCCCAAACCGCATCCGCCGCGGCAGACGGGCTGCCGTATTCTTCAATAAGACGCGCTGCAGTCTCGGTTCGCATCCCTTCATCAATCGCGCTGGCGTGCTCACTGCGTTGCCGAAAAGCTTCAAGAAATCGCTGCCGCATCGACGAGACGGCGACCTTGAACTCCCCTGCCCCGTCATCGACAATGGCAGTCGCGACGGCAGGCTGATCTGGCGCTACGTTCTGGATGATCTCCAGAGACCTGATCCGAGTACGCTGATTGCGTTTCCCGCTGATGAATAAGCGACCCTCTCGCGTTGGTGCGAGCAGAGTGGCGCTGGCTGCCGAGAGATACGCCTTTGGATAAAGATAATGTGCAATCCGCACTGCATTCCGCAGAACAATCGAATCGATATCGGCGTCGGCATCGACATAAATGCCGCGCATAAGTTGAACAAGTTTCCCAGTCTCAGCTTGGTAGTGAGCGCGGGTCTTGTCGAGGTTTTCGCCGATGAGATAGAGCAATATTATAACTTTCGCGCACTTGAGATGCGAGATAGTTAGATTTTGTCATAGCGTGTGTCAAGAGATTCGAACCATCCCGCACATGACATGCGGGAAAGTTAAGTCTGGCAGATCTTTTCAAGAGACAAACGACATATAACAGCACTCACCAAAATCATAATCGATCAGCAACATGCAGGGAACACTGCTCGGCCAATAGAAGTTGCAGCATGTTCTCGCGAGGATGCTGTAGATCCCGCAAAAGTTCAACGCCGCTCGTCGTGACAAGAACCCGACGCAAAAGCATCGCGCGACCAAATGGGCCGAGTACGACCATGGCCTGCGGCGACGCGGTGACTTGACAGACTGGATCAGTGAAAACGCGTTTGCTTTTTGGGCGGCGCCACCGCAAATGAGACATGATGGTCAGGCTGTCTATTCCGATTTGGCGGTCGAGCTTTGCCTGACGCCGGACTGGGTGTTCAAGCAGCCCCTGCGGACAGATCGTCTGCTCTAATTTGACCACTGATAAAATCGGAGATCAGATTGATCTACCGAGCCCGCTGGATCAGATCAACCGTCCGGTTGATCTTCTTCTGTCTGATGGAGCTTGTCTCATGTCCGAACTATACATGCAAATATCGGACATTCTTGTGCCGTTCAGGCAATCAAATTACTCACATCGCATTATCACCCGTCCGATATCCACGTCGCTGTTTGGTCGCCGCAAGCTTCATAAGCGCGTTCACCGCCCGGCCCTCATCTTCGTGCTGCTCAACAAGCGTTTGCCCTCGAAACCCGATACGGCCCCATTCGCGGACAAGGCACGCGCCTCCAAACAGGTCAGGTTGAATCGTCATGCGATAAAAGCGCTGCATGTTGAGAGACGGATCGATCCGCTTGAGATCGACGGCCGTCGGGAACACTTCCATTTGCTGCATTAGGTCAAACATGTTGTGGTCACCTCTAGTCAGATAACAATATCAAGGGCTCTTTGACGTTTCCACAATGTTCTTGTTCGACGAAGTAAAAAGGGGGCTCACGCCCCCTTCTCGAACTTCATAACCGGGATACCCAGCTTTTTGGCCTTGTCGGCGAGGTTTTCCTGGATCCCTGTGCCCGGGAAGACAAGGACACCCACGGGCAGCACATCCAACATCGCGTCGTTGCGCTTGAAGGGGGCTGCTTTGGCGTGCTTGGTCCAGTCAGGCTTGAAAGCGACCTGCGTGACGCCCCTGGCTTCGGCCCATTTGGCCGCGATGAGTTCCGCGCCCTTGGGGCATCCACCGTGCAGAAGCACCATATCGGGATATTTGGTCTGCACCTGATCGAGCTTGCCCCAGATCAGGCGGTGATCGTTGAAGTCGGTCCCGCCGGTGAGGGCAACCCTGGGGCCTGCGGGCAGCATCACCTCGGTTTCCGCGCGGCGCTTGAACATCGTACTTCTTGGACAGCTCCGCCAGCGTCAGCTCCTCGCGGATCGCT
>CALGTJ010000673.1 GCA_937901435.1 uncultured Rhodobacter sp.
GGGAGGTTGCTAACGGCCGGGGGCTGGTGATCCCACATCTGTGTCACAAGCCCGCACCGGGATACCGCCCGGATGGAAATTGCCGCGCTTGTATGGTCGAGATTGAAGGCGAGCGCACCCTGGCGGCTTCGTGTATCCGTGAACCCAGTCAAGGCATGGTGGTGACCACTGATTCAGCCCGTGCCAGCAATGCGCGCAAGATGGTCGTTGAAATGCTGGTTACGGATCAACCGGCGCGCGATGTTGCCCATGATAAATCCAGCCACCTTTGGGACATGGCAGATTTAAGTCAAGTGTGCGAAAGTCGCCTTCCGCCGCTGGAGCCGGACCGGGTGCCTTTGCTGGATGACAGCCATGTGGCGATGTCGGTTAATCTGGATGCCTGTATCCAATGTGGGCTCTGCGTGCGTGCGTGTCGCGAGGTTCAGGTCAATGATGTGATCGGTATGGCCGGGCGGGGTCACAACGCGTACCCAACCTTTGACATGGCAGATCCAATGGGGGCCTCTAGCTGTGTTGCCTGTGGCGAATGTGTGCAGGCCTGTCCAACCGGTGCGTTGATGCCCTCGACGGCGGTTGATGACGACCAGATTGGAGACAGCGCTGATTACGATGAAGAAATAAAAAGCGTTTGCCCGTTTTGCGGTGTTGGCTGTCAGGTCTCTTTGAAAGTCAAAGATAACAAAATTAAATTTGTCGAGGGTATAAATGGTCCGGCTAATGAGGGTCGGCTATGCGTTAAGGGTCGATTTGGATTTGACTATATTCACCACGACCATCGCCTAACAAAGCCACTGATCCGGCGCACTGATGCGCCCCCGAAAGGTTTGAACGTGGATCCGTCCAACTGGTCTAAGTTTTTTCGCGAAGCCAGCTGGGACGAGGCGCTTGACGCCGCAGCAGATGGTCTGAATACGCTCAAGGCGGAAAATGGGGGGCGGTCGGTTGCCGGGTTTGGCAGTGCGAAATGTACCAATGAAGAAGCCTATCTTTTTCAAAAAATCATCCGTCAGGGTTTTGGCCATAACAACGTGGATCACTGCACCCGTCTGTGCCATGCCTCTTCCGTGGCTGCATTGATGGAAAATGTTGGATCGGCAGCGGTGACAGCGACGTTCAATGAGATCGAAAATGCTGATGTGGCGATCGTGATTGGCGCCAACCCGATCGAAAACCATCCCGTAGCTGCGACCTATTTCAAACAGTTCACGAAGCGCGGTGGCAAGCTGATTATAATGGATCCGCGTGGTCAAGCGCTCAAACGGTTCGCCAGCCATATGCTGCAATTCCGCCCTGGGGCGGATGTGTCGATGCTGAATGCGATTATGAATGTGATCGTCGAAGAGAACTTGTATGATCAGCAATATATCGAGGCCTATACCGAAAACTGGGAGGCGGAAAAGGCGCATCTGAAAGATTTCCCACCGGAAAAAATGGCCGAGATCTGCGGTATTGACGCAGAGACGCTGCGCGATGTGGCACGCACTTTTGCCGGTGCCAAGGCGGCAATGATTTTCTGGGGTATGGGTGTGTCGCAACACATCCACGGCACTGATAACAGCCGTTGTTTGATCTCGCTGGCGCTGATGACTGGCCAAGTTGGCCGACCGGGATCGGGTCTGCACCCGCTGCGCGGTCAGAACAACGTGCAAGGCGCGTCCGATGCCGGCATGATCCCGATGTTCCTGCCCGATTATCAAAGCGTGACCGACGACGGGGTGCGCAGTGCTTTTACCGAAGTCTGGGGCTCTGAGGATTTCAGCAATGAAAAAGGTCTCACTGTGACCGAGATTATGGATGCGGTGCACGACGGAGAGATCCATGGCATGTATATTTTGGGTGAAAATCCGGCGATGTCGGACCCCGATGTAGAGCATGCCCGCGATGCGCTGGCCAAATTGCGTCATTTGGTGGTGCAGGA
>CALGTJ010000674.1 GCA_937901435.1 uncultured Rhodobacter sp.
GGGATCGCGGCCCCGGTTTCGGCGGCGTGGTCGGAATAGTTCAGCCCGATGCACATGAACTTGCCGATATTGCCGACGCAGGCGCCATAGCGGGGCGTGCCTTCGACCAGCGGCAGGCTGGTGGGATCAATGGCGCGCAGGGTGGCAAGGCTGTCCTCGCCCAGCACGTCGCCAGTGATATCGGCCACATGGGCGCTGAGGTCGCGGATCTTGCCATCGGCGTCGATCATGCCGGGTTTCTCTTGGCCGATCTCTCCGTAACGAACGAGTTTCATGTGCGGTTCCTTTTCTCTAGGCGCAAATTTTCAACGAAAATTTGGTGGTGGATTCAGTGGTTGTTGCGGGGTTTGTATTTGTACCCCACGTCGCGATAATTCGGCGCATCGCGAAGCGTCATCCCCTCGGAAAACGGCTGAACCATCTCGCGGAAATACTGCTGCCAGGGTGTGTGGCTTTCCGGGATGGCGAAGCCGCCAGAGGCCTCGAGGGCTGCACGCCGCGTCGCCAGTTCTTCGTCAGACACCAGCATATTGACAGTGCCTGTGTTCAGATCCACGCGGATGATGTCGTTGTTCTGAACCAGCGCCAGACCGCCGCCATCGGGGGCCTCGGGCGAGGCGTTCAGGATCGAGGGGCTGCCCGATGTGCCCGATTGCCGTCCGTCGCCGATGCAGGGCAATTCGATCTGCCCCTCTTGTTTCAGCAGATAATCCGGCGCGCGCATGTTCACCACCTCGGCCCCGCCCGGATAGCCGATCGGCCCTGCGCCGCGCATGATCAACACGCAATTGGCGTCGATGTTCAGGCTTGGATCATCAATCGTCGCGTTGAAATGCTCTGGTCCCTCAAACACAATCGCGCGGCCCTGAAAGGCCTGTGGGTCGTCGGGGTTGGACAGATAGCGACGCTTGAAATCCTCGGAGATGCCCGAGGTCTTGATGATAGCAGAGTCAAACAGGTTGCCTGTCATATTCTGGAAACCGGCGTTTTCTTTCAACGGCTTGGCGACGGGCCAGATCACATCGGGACTGATGATCTCTGCGTCCTTGCAGTTCTCGCCGATGGTCTTGCCGTTCACCGTCATTGCATCGGGATGGGGCAGCAGACCAGCGCGCATCAACTCGCCAATCACAGCCGGCACGCCGCCCGCGCGGTGGTAATCCTCGCCCAAATATTTGCCGCTGGGTTGCAGGTTCACGATATGGGGGATCTTGTGGCCAAAGTCCTCCCAATCCTGATTGGTCAGCGTGATACCAAGATGGCGCGCGATGCCGTTCAGGTGGATCTGTGCGTTGGTTGATCCGCCAATGGCCGAGTTCACAACAATTGCGTTTTCAAAGGCTTCGCGGGTCATGATCTGTTCGGGGCGCATGTCGTCCCAGACCATTTCGACGATCCGCTGGCCGGTGTAATAGGACATCTGCCCGCGCTCGCGGTAGGGCGCTGGGATCGCGGCAGAGCCGGGCAGTTGCATCCCCAATGCCTCGGCCAGAGAGTTCATCGTGGTGGCCGTGCCCATCGTGTTGCAAAAGCCGGTCGAGGGCGCGGACGACGCGATCAACTCGGCCATTTGCGCGTCATCGATCTCGCCGCGCGCGTGCATTTCGCGCGCCTTCCAGACGATGGTGCCGGACCCGGTCCGCTCGCCGCGGAAGAACCCGTTCAGCATGGGGCCGACCGACAGCGCGATCGCGGGAATGTTCACCGTCGCGGCGGCCATCAGCAGGGCAGGTGTGGTCTTGTCACAACCGATGTTCAGCACGACGCCATCGATGGGATAGCCCGCCAGCGATTCAACCAGCGAAAGATAGGCAAGGTTGCGATCCAGCGAGGCCGTGGGGCGTTTGCCGGTCTCTTGAATGGGATGCACGGGGATTTCCATCACCGTGCCGCCAGCGGCGATCACCCCGTCGCGCACCCGCTTTGTCAGCTCGATATGGTGGCGATTACAGGGGCTCAGGTCGCTGCCGGTCTGGGCGATGCCGATGATCGGCATGTTCTTGTTGCGCAACTCGTCCAGCGTCAGGCCGTAGTTCAGATAGCGTTCCAGATAGACCGCTGTCATCTCTGGATCGTCCGGGTTGTTGAACCACTGGCGCGAGCGCAGAGTCTCGGGTTTGCGTTTTGTCATGCTCGTCGTTCCTTATCCGGACCATCCGCCGTCAATAATATGCGGCTGTCCTGTGGTGAATGCGCTTTCATCGCTGGCAAGGTAAACCACCAATGCTGCGATCTCTTCGGCTTTGGCGACCCGGCCCATGGGCTGACGGGCCACGAATTGGCGCATGGCCTCGTCGTAATCGCCCAGCTTTTCGCCCAGTTCGACCACACGCTGATGCCAGCTTGGGCTTTCCACGGTGCCGGGGCAGATACAGTTACAGCGAATGCCCTTGGTGATGTAGTCGATGGCAACGGATTTGGTCATGCCGATCACGGCGGCCTTTGTCGTGCCATAGATAAAGCGGTTCGGCGCGCCGATCACCGACGAGCAGGCCGAGGACATGTTGATGATCGACCCTGTGCCGCGCTCCAGCATGCCGGGCAGGACGGCGCGGATGGTGCGAAACTGCGAGCGCACGTTCAGATCAAAGGCAAAATCCCAATCCGCGTCCGTGGCGCCCAGCACGGGGCCGTCGTGCACAATGCCCGCGCAATTGAACAGAATGTCCGGGTTGGCGCGGGCGACTCCTGCTTTGACATTGTCCTCGTCCAGCACATTCAGGGCGTATGTTTCGATATTCGGATGGTTGATCCCGGCCAGAAGGCCCTCGTTCACGTCGGTGGCAAAAACCTGTGCGCTAGCCTCGGCCATGGCAAGGGCAGAGGCGAGTCCGATACCTTGCCCGGCGGCGGTCACAAGGGCACGCTTTCCACTAAGTCTATCGTTTTGCACTGATTTATCCCCCCGCGCAGGTCATTTTTATTTGTCTGAATCGCCTGAGTGTTATCGCAATCACGTCAGACAAAACAGGCCTATTCGAAAGCAAATGAAAAAGCTAGGGTCGCGAGCACCGCAATTTTCGGGAGGGTCGAGGCAATGACAACAGTGGCAGTTCTGGGAACCGGACTGATGGGAGCGCCGATGGCGCGCAATCTGCTTAAGGCAGAATTCGGGGTCGTGGCGTGGAACCGCACCCGCGCCAAGGCCGAGGCGTTAGAGGGGGACGGCGCTTTGGTGGCGGATACCGCAAGCGCGGCTGTGGCCGAGGCTGATTTCGTGCTGACGATGCTCAGCGATGGGCCAGCGGTCGGAGAGATGATCGCGGCGATCAAAGACGATTTGAAACCCGGCGCGATCTGGCTGGATATGTCGTCGATCAAACCCGAAGAGGCACGCGCGCACAGCGAGGTGTTGAGCCACGCCCATCTGGACGCGCCTGTGTCAGGTGGCACAAAGGGGGCCGAGGACGGCACGCTGGCGATCATGGTTGGTGGCGAGGCCGCCGTGTTCGATCAGGCGCGCGCGGTGTTCGAGGCGATGGGACGCCCGGTTCATGTGGGGCCAGCCGGGGCCGGGCAACTGGCGAAACTGGCCAATCAGGGCATTGTGGCGGTCACCATCGGCGCGGTGGCAGAGGCGATGTTGCTGTTGCAAAAAGGCGGGGCAGATCCGGCGGCGGTGCGCGCGGCGCTTAAAGGCGGGTTTGCCGACAGTACGATCCTGCAACAGCATGGCGCGCGGATGACGACAGGCAATTTCGTGCCCGGTGGGCGGTCTGTGTCACAACTGAAAGACCTCAACAACGTCATGGCAGAGGCCGAGGGGCTGGGTCTGACACTGCCGATGATCGAGGGCGTGCGAGATCGTTTTACGGTATTTTGTGACGAGATGGACGGTGGTGAAATGGATCATTCTGGGCTGTATCTAGAACTGATGCGCCGCAATGGGATGGAGGGGTAAGCAATGCAAAAGATACTGATACTGGGCGGTGGCGGCATGATCGGCCAGAAACTGGCACATCATCTGGCCGAGCACGGTCTGAACGGCGCGCGCGACATCGCGGTGACGCTTTTCGACATGGGCTTTGCACCTGATAGCGCACCGGGCACGCAGGTGACGGGCAACATCACCGATAGCGCGCTGGTGACAAAGCTGATCGCGGACAAGCCGGATGTGATCTTTCATCTGGCGTCGGTGGTCTCGGGCGAGGCGGAAAAAGACTACGCCAAGGGCTGGGCGGTCAACATGGCGCCCCATTGGCATATGCTAGAGGAATTGCGCGGCCACCATGAGGCCAGCGGCGGCACCTATGTGCCCAAGGTGATCTTTACCTCGTCGATTGCGGTTTTTGGCGGGCCGTTCCCGGACAAGATTGGCGACGAGTTCCTGTCCGCCCCGCAAACCAGCTATGGCGCGCAAAAATCGATCTGCGAGTTGATGCTGAGTGACGCCAGCCGCAAGGGCTATGTGGACGGGATCTCTATCCGGCTGCCCACGATCTGCGTGCGGCCCGGCAAGCCCAACGCGGCGGCCAGCGGGTTCTTTTCGGGCATCATCCGCGAGCCGTTGAATGGGGTCGAGGCGATTTTGCCCGTCGAGGATACGGTGCGCCACTGGCATGCCACGCCACGCTCTGCCGTCGGTTTTCTGACCCATGCAGCGGGGATGGACACGGGCCTTTTGCAAGGGCGTCGTGCGCTGAATATGCCGGGGTTTTCCTGCACGGTGGCCGAACAGATCGAGGCGCTGCGCCGGGTCGCGGGCGATGATGCGGTCGCGCTGATAAAACGCGTGCCGGACCCGGATATCATCAAGATCGTCTCGCTATGGCCGCAAAACTTTGATCCGCAGCGCGCGCTTTCGCTGGGGTTCCGGGCCGAGGCGGATTTCGACGAGATCATCAAGGTCTACATCGACGAGGATCTGAACCCCAACTGACACCGCATCCGGTGGCGTTATCCAGAGCGGTACGCCACCGGGTCTTCGTTGATGAAATTCCGTTTCAGATGGTGAAAAATCGCCTCGCGGCAGGCGTCCTCGTCATCGCCCAGTGCCGCATCCAAAATCGCCTGATGTTCCGCGATGATGGATTCAAAATAATTCATCCCGAAATCCCGCTCCTGCGCGACCATCTGTTGCCGGAACTGATCGTAGGCATTGCGATAATTCTGGCGCAGCAGGGGCGAGCCGCAGGCAGAAATCAACGTGTCGTGAAATTCCCATTCCACCTGTGACCACAGCCTGATGTTGTCTGCCAATTCACCGAGCCGAAAAATCATCCTCTCGATATGGCTCAGCTTGTGGTGGGCGGCAGTCAGGCGGGATTGCCATGCGACGCCGCCATACCGCATGGATTGCACCGCCCCCTCTTGTTCCAGAAGCATCCGGAACCGGACCACGTCATGCTGGTGCTGCGGGGTGCTGAGGGCGGCG
>CALGTJ010000675.1 GCA_937901435.1 uncultured Rhodobacter sp.
CTCATTGATTCAGAGATCAACAAACCGCGCAAGAGGGGGTGAGTAATTACCCATCGCGGCCCCAATCAAGGGACATACAGACAAGGTAGCTGCTAAGCTTCTCCCGGCGTCGCGACAACATAGCCCCCACCCAGATCGTGGCGCCGGGAAAATTTAGCCTCCCTCTTGGAAATGACCGTTTTCAATCACTCCAAGGGCTGGAACTCCGCCCAATAAAGGCTACTGTCCCGCGAAACACTTCGGAGGGATAAAATGCGCGATTTCCACTTGCCGGGCCGGTCGCCGGTGCTGGCCTCAAATGGCATATGCGCCACCTCACATCCGTTGGCCGCCAAAGTCGCTATCCAAACGCTTGAGGCGGGCGGCAACGCCGTGGATGCCGCGATCGCCGGTGCTGTGCTGCTGGGCTTGTGCGAACCTCAAATGACGGGAATTGGTGGCGATTGTTTTGTCCTGATCAAACCCGCGGGGGATGAACGTATCGTCGCGCTCAATGGCTCTGGCCGCGGCCCTGCTGGTCTGGACGCCGCCGCCTTGCGTGACGCGGGTCACAAAACCATGCCAGAATACACACCCGATGCTGTGACGATCCCCGGTGCAATTGACGCCTTTTGCACGCTGTCTCAAGACTACGGAATGCTTGGGCTCGACGCTGTGCTGGCCCCCACAATCCGCTATGCGGAAGCCGGGATCCCGGTCGCGCCGCGTGTCTCTGTCGACTGGGCAGAGTCGGTGGACAAGCTGCAAGGCGTTGCGCGCGACTATTACCTGAACACGGGCAAGGCCCCGAAGGTGGGTGAAGTGTTTCGCCAAGCCAAACAGGCAGAGGTCCTGCGGCGCATCGCCAAAGAGGGGCGCGCCGGGTTTTACGAAGGCGAGGTGGCCGAAGATATGGTTGCCAGCCTGCGCGCGCTTGGCGGTAGCCATACGATGGAGGACTTTGCCGCAACGCGCTGTTCCTACGCCGAGCCGATCTGTGGCACCTACAAAGAAATGGAATTGGTCGAGCATCCACCGAATGGTCAGGGTGCGACGGCCATCTTGTTGAACAATATCCTTTCGCAATTTGACATTGCCGCAATGGATCCCTTTGGCACAATGCGTGCCCATATCGAAACCGAGGCCAGCAAACTGGCCTATGACACCCGCGTACGGTTCATGGCCGATCCCGATTATATGACCCGGTTGGATTATATGCTGTCGATGGACGCGGCCAAGAAACTGGCCGCTCTGATCGACCCAAAGCACGCGATGCCGTCGGCGACCTCGATTTCTGAGGCTGTACACAAAGACACGATTTATATCACTGTGGTCGATAAGGATCGCATGGCCGTGTCATTGATCTATTCGATCTTCCACAGCTTTGGCTCGGGCATTGCCTCTGACAAATTCGGGATCCTGTTCCAGAACCGTGGTGCCGGCTTTTCCCTGGAGGAAGGTCACGCCAATGAGGCCGGCGCGGGCAAGCGCCCGATGCATACGATCATTCCGGGCATGTTGCGCCAGAACGGCAAGGTAATCATACCCTTTGGCGTCATGGGCGGACAGTATCAGGCCTGCGGCCACGCGCGTTTTGTCACCAATCTGGTCGATTTCGGCATGGACCCGCAAAGCGCCATCGACGCGCCGCGCTGTTTCTCTGAGTTCGGCGATATGAAGGTCGAAAGGGGCTATGCCCGCACAGTACATCAAGAGCTTGCCGATATGGGCCATGCGGTCTCTGTCCCGAATACCGGGATTGGCGGCGCTCAGGCGATCCGAATCGACCACGAGCTTGGCATTCTTGAGGGGGCCTCTGATCCCCGCAAGGATGGCTGCGCGCTTGGGTACTGAACCAATAATATTCTGAATTTAAAGGATAAACACATGCCCATTCGTCCCATAAAAGACATGGTAGCAGAGGCCAAGGCACAGATCACAACGCTGAGCCTTGCCGATGTGCAGGCAAAGCAAGAAGCTGGAGAGGTCTTATTGGTCGATATCCGCGACCCGCGCGAACTTAAGCGGGAGGGGCGCATTCCCGGTGCCTTTCACGCCCCTCGCGGTATGTTGGAGTTTTGGGTCGATCCGTCCTCGCCCTATTTCAAGCCTGCCCTGAGCACCGACAAGACGCTTGTGCTTTTCTGCGCAAGCGCGTGGCGGTCGGCGCTGTCGGTCAAGACACTGCAGGATATGGGCGTGGAAAACATCGCCGAGCTTGACGGCGGCTTCAAAGGCTGGCGCGAGTCCGGCGCCCCGGTCGAAACCGAAGAGGCCTAGTTCAACTGAAAGTGCAGCGGATAGTGACCATCCTCGAAATCGCCGAACAAATCAGGCAGATCGGGATGGTCCACAGGCTCGCCAGAGTAGTCCGCGACAAGGTTCTGTTCGGACACATAGGCCACGTAGTAGCTGTGGTCGTTTTCCGCCAGCAGATGATAAAACGGCTGATCCTTCGAGGGACGGCTGTCCTCTGGGATGGCGTCATACCACTCATCCGTGTTGGAAAACATCGCATCGACGTCGAAAACAACTCCACGAAAGGGATGCTTCTTATGACGAACCACCTGACCCAAGTGGTATTTGGCGCGCGTTCTTAACATGACGGAGCCCCCCTTTCTTTTCGTTCCTAGCGCTTTGGGCGGGGATTTGTCCATGCACAGCTCTAAAAATTAAGGGAAACAGTCTGTGAACCTTGTTCTGACAGTGTTCGAGATCGTCACGCCTGTGTTCCTATTGGGCGCTTTGGGGTTCTTCTGGGTCCGTTTAGGATTTGAATACCGGATAGAGTTCGTGACCCGGCTTTCGATGACCTTTGCGATTCCCTGTCTGATCTTCGTTTCGCTGATGCAGAGCGATATCACACCAGAGGATCTGTCTACGGTTCTCTTTGCCTCGATCGCGGGCTATGCGTTTCTGACGATAGCATCCTATGTCGTCGTTAAGGTTCTGCGGCTGGAAACGCGCAGTTTCCTGCTGCCGCTCATCTTGGGGAATACTGGCAATCTTGGCCTGCCGCTGGCCTATTTTGCCTTTGGTGATCAGGGACTTGGCTATGCTTTGGTGATCTTTGCAGTCTCGGGGATTTATGGGTTCACCTTCGGCGTTTGGGTGGTGTCCGGCGGCGGATCATTGTTGAATGTTATCAAGGAACCCTTGGTCGGCGCCACGGTTATTGGCGCGCTTTTCCTTTGGCAAGGCTGGGAAACGCCCCTTGTCCTGACCCGCACGCTGGACCTGATCGGGCAGATGGGCATCCCCTTGATGCTGATCACGCTTGGCGTTGCCGTCGCGCGATTGCGGCCCGCAAACCTTGGGCTGGCCCTGTGGCTGTCGGTGCTGCGCGTCATATTGTGGGTCGGGATCGCTTGGGGAACGGCGCATCTGTTTGGCCTCTCATCCGTGGCCTTTGGTGTGCTGGTACTGCAATTGTCCACCCCGATGGCCGTCACATCCTACATGCTGGCCGAAAAATACGGCGCTGATTCGGAGCGGGTGGCCGGGTTGGTCGTGGTTTCAACGGTGCTTGCGATCATAAGCTTACCGATCACACTTGCGTTTTTGATCTGATTACAAACGAAAATTCATTTCGCTTAGACGGACTTTCAGATATGTTAAGAAAAAAGAAAATAAAAAGCGATAGGCACATGAGCAGACCTTTCCGCGCCTTCCTGTTGATCATGCTTGTGGCCAGTTGTGGCGGCGGCAGCAGCAAGTCGTCCCCACCCCGCAATCTGGATGATGCCTGTAGCATCGTTCGCCAGAAACCTGACTATCTAAAGGCCTTTAAGCGGGTCGAACGCCGGTGGGATATTCCGGTGCACGTCCAGATGGCGATCATCCATCAAGAATCCAAATTCGATGGCGATGCCCGCACCCCTTTGCGCTATACTCTGGGTGTTATTCCGATGGGCCGTCAGTCATCCGCATACGGTTATTCTCAGGCGCTGGACGGCACTTGGGAAGAATATCAGGAAGAGCAGGGCAAGCGCCGTGCCAAGCGCGATGACATCGCAGATGCGACAGATTTCATGGGGTGGTACATGAACAACACCCGCGAGCGCACAGGCGTCGCCCTGACCGATGCACGGAATCAGTATCTGGCATATCACGATGGGCAAACCGGCTATTTGCGCGGTACGCACAATAGCAAGCCTTGGCTGATCTCTGTTGCCGCGCGGGTCGCGGACCGGTCGGAAATGTACAAACGCCAACTGGCGACATGCGGTGTGAGGTAACTACCTCACCCGCTTTTGCACCTCTGTCGGGATACTGAAAAGCGAGGCGGCCAATTGTGCATTGGGCTGCATATCACCCAGAATGACGGTGGTTTTTGTGCCATCCGCGCCGGTAATCACCCACTGACGCAACTCGACGGGTGGGCCAGAAAACACGAGGCTGATCGTCCCGTAATCCGGATGTTCCGGGTCCTGCGCGATAACCGAGGTCGCTGTGCCGTCGAACCTGTGCCCCACAACCATATCGGCCGTCGCAAGGTTCACATTGCGTTGCAGGATCAGGTTAAGGGGCGTGCGCTTTAGCGGATATTGCTCTGGCGGTTGATTGGACTTGGTGTCAAAAATCGCCACCTGCCCCCCGCCGGCCATCACCAAAACCGGCTCTGGCGGATCATATTCAAACCGGATCCGACCGGGGCGTTTGATGAAAATCGTGCCCGTCGCGATGGTCCCGTCATCATTGATCTGCGTGAACGCGCCTTTGGCGGTTGTCATATCATTCAGATATCTGGACAAAGCATTAAGCGACAGCTTTTCGGCTGCGGAGACCGGCAAAGCGGCGACCAGCAACATCGGCAATAATATGCGGCGAGTAAGGTTCATAACTTCCATGTAGTGTGTGCGAGGGGCCATTGCACGGGGACTTACGCGCAACTTTCCTCAACTCGCGGAGAATTGCCGATGCGAGGCCAAGACCCGCATCCTGCAAAGGTCATTGCATCCGTTCTATTGCTGCTCTGGCATCAGAATTTCGCGCTTGCCCACGTGGTTGGCGGGCGTCACGAGGCCCGCATCTTCCATCTGTTCGACCAATCGCGCGGCCTTGTTATACCCAATCGCAAGTTTACGCTGGATATAAGAGGTCGAGCACTTGCGATCCTTGGCCACGATGGCAACAGCGGTATCATAGAGTGCATCTTCGCTATCGGTATTGCCGCCCAGCCCCAAAACCAGATCAATATCGTTCTCGGCGTCCTCGCTCGGCCCCTCGACGACACCGCTCATGTAGGCAGGCGGGCCAAAGGCCTTGAGGTAATTGACGATTTCCTCGACCTCTTCGTCAGAACAGAAGGGGCCGTGAATCCGGGTGATCTTGGCACCCCCAGCCATGTATAGCATGTCGCCCATGCCCAGCAGTTGCTCTGCGCCCTGCTCGCCCAGAATGGTGCGGCTGTCGATCTTGGACGTCACCTGAAACGAAATCCGCGTGGGAAAGTTGGCCTTGATCGTGCCGGTGATCACATCAACCGAGGGGCGTTGAGTGGCCATGATCAGGTGGATGCCAGAGGCCCGCGCCATCTGCGCAAGACGCTGAATACACGCCTCAATCTCTTTGCCTGCGACCATCATCAGGTCGGCCATCTCGTCGACGATGACGACGATATAGGGCAGCTTGACCGGCTTGAACTCATCCGTTTCAAAGATCGGCTCGCCCGTATCATCGTCAAACCCGGTCTGAACCGTGCGGCTGAACATCTCGTTCCGGCTTAGGGCGTCGGCCACGCGACCGTTGTAGCCTTCGATATTGCGCACGCCCATCTTGGACATCTTACGGTAGCGCTCTTCCATCTCGCCCACGACCCATTTCAGGGCAACGACGGCCTTTTTCGGGTCGGTCACAACAGGCGACAGCAGATGCGGGATGCCGTCATAGACGGACAATTCCAGCATCTTGGGGTCGATCATGATCAGGCGGCATTCATCCGGGCTAAGTTTATACAGCAGCGACAGGATCATCGTGTTGATCGCCACCGACTTACCGGAACCGGTAGTACCAGCAATCAACAAGTGAGGCATCTTCGCAAGGTTCGCGACCACCGGGTCGCCACCAATGTCCTTGCCCAGCGCCAATGGCAGGCGCATGTTGCTATCGCCAAAGTCACGGGACGAGATCACCTCGCGCAGCACACACATCTCGCGGTTCACGTTGGGCAATTCGATACCGATCACACTGCGGCCGGGCACCGTCGAGACACGCGCGGACAGGGCCGACATAGAGCGCGCGATGTCATCGGCCAGACCGATGACACGGCTGGCCTTGAGGCCTGCGGCAGGTTCAAGCTCGTACATCGTCACCACGGGGCCGGGGCGAACCGAAACGATTTCGCCTTTGACGCCATAGTCGTCCAGCACGGATTCCAGCATCCGCGCATTCTGTTCCAACGCATCGTCGCTAAGGTGATGGCGGGTGATTTCCGACGGATCGCTGAGCAGGGACAGGGGCGGAGTCTCATAGCCCGGCAGACCAGCCTCTTCAAACTGTAACCGGGGCTGCGCCTCTTCGCGGGCCTGTTTGGACGGCACGGGCGCTTTGCGCGCGGGATTATGCACAACGGCGCGCGGTTCCGGCTGAACCGGCGCGCGTGGGACAATCACCGTTGGCGCTGCATGTGCGGGCTGTTGCGCAACGGGTGCGGGGCTTGGCGTGTGGACAAGGCCGGGCGTTGCCTGTGTATCATCATAGTCATAGCCGTCGTCGGTCTCGTGATCCTCATAGAGAGGCACAGACGCGTCAAGCGCCGCAGGGTCCACATCGACAAACATCGGCGCAGGCGCAGCAAAGGCGGCGGATTTTGGCAGAGCCCTGACAGGTTCGATATCCGACAGAATCATCGGCTTGGGGCCCCGCGCGCGTAAGGGCGGCTCTGTGCGGCGGGCCTGCATCGACGGGGCCTGACGGACCCGGTTCTTGATGACATTGCTGATCTTGGCCTTGATCCGGTCATCGCCGGTCAGCGGCTCTTGCACCGGCGCGGTCAGCGGCGGCTCTGCCGGGGCTTTGTCCAGAACCGGAGCGCGTTTGATCAGGCCAGGAATGCGCAGACGCAGGCCGGATTTCGGCTCTATCGGCTCGGGAAGGCCATCGTCCTCGTCCGTCAGATATGTGTCGTCGTCCTCATGCACCTGCTCTGCGTCCCAAGCGGCATAGCGCTGGTCCTCTTCTGCCTCCAGTCGGCGACGTTCCTGACGGTCGGCACGACGTGCGCGCAACCCTTCGGCCCCTTTGGCAGCCCCAGACATTGCGCCAGTCATCGCCAAAGCTGTGCCGCGCGCCGCACCACGTGCCGCGCCTGCCGCACCTTTGCCCACAAGCTGCATCAAATGTGCATAGGCAACGATCAAACTGACACCAAAGAACCGCGCCACGCGGCGGATTTCGACCATGGTGAACCCCATCACGAACAGGGACATGCCCAGCGCGCTGAAGGCAACGATCAGCGCCATGATCTTGAGACCCACAGTGGCCTTGATCGGCACGATATTCAGGATCGCGCCCAGAACCGTGTCGCCAAACAACCCACCCAGCCCAAACGAATGCGTCCATTCATGGGTCGGCACATGGGTCGAGGCATAGACAGAGATCAGAGCGATGCCGATCGGGGCAAAAATGACCCGGCTTATGGCCCGGTCAGATCCGATATGACTGAGGAACCGCGCACCCCAGACCAGCAACACAGCACAAAACCCCCAAGCGCCCCAGCCCACGATGATGAACAAAGGCGAGGCAATAGAGGCCCCAAGACGGCCCAAAAGATTGCGCGCAGGTTCATCGGTGACGGACAGCCAGCTTGGATCTTCGGGCACGTAAGAGCCAAGGATCATCGCCATGATGATCCCTGCAACCAAAAGAGCGAAGCCAAGCAGTTCCTTGGTCCGCCGTTCCAGTACAGCCTGGGTCTGGCTGTCCAACAGCCGACCCCGCCCCCGTGCCTGATATGTTGCCATGCTAGATTTTGACCTCACCGATACAAGCAGTCGCGCAGCTTTATCAGCCCGCGCTGCAATTCTTCTCTTGGGGCGACCATAGCCACCCTAATATACCCCTGACCGGGGTTTTCGCCGTCCAAGTCACGGCTAAGATAGGCCCCCGGCAGCACGCGCACGCCGGTTTCCTGCCACAGCTTGCGCGTCGCCTGCTCGCCATCCTCAACGGGCATCCACAGGAAAAACCCCGCCTCTGGCCCACGATACCCCGGCACATACTGAAAGATGTCATCGGCTAGTTGGTATTTCTCGATATACAGCGCGCGGTTATGGGCCACGTGGCTTTCGTCGGACCACAGACGCGTGGCGGCACGTTGCAAGGGCAGCGGCAAAGGCGCACCCGCATAGGCACGCAATTGTTTGATTCGGGAAATCGATTCTGGTCCGCCAGCCACAAAGCCAGAGCGCAGGCCGGGCACGTTCGAGCGCTTGGACAACGAGTGGAAGATCAGCACGCGTTCGGGCGAGGCCCCCATTTCGGTCGCGACCTGCAGGGCGCTGACGGGTGGTTCATCGGCATAAAGTTCGGAATAACACTCGTCCGCGAAGATCTGGAAATCATGGCTTTCCGCCAGTTCGATCAGCTGTCCCAGATAATCGCGCGAGGCCACAGCGCCCTGCGGATTGGAGGGTGAGCAGATGAAAGCAACGCTGACCCGGTCCAGCACCTCGGCAGGCAATCCGCCGTAATCGGGCAAATACCCGGTTTCACGGGTCGCGGGCAGATACATAGGCTCTGCCCCGGCGGCAATCGCACCAACGGCATAGACCTGATAAAACGGGTTCGGCATCAACACGATGGCTTGTTTGCCGTTGTCTGCCGTATCCGGGCAAAGCGCGAGACAGGCGTTGAACAACCCTTCACGCGTGCCGTTCAGCGCCATGATCTGGCGATCCAGCGCCAGATTGACGTTATAGCGACGCGAAACCCAGCCCGCGATGGCGTTCAACAGCTCTGGCGAGCCCTCGTTGGGCGGGTATTTCCCGAACTCCAGCGCATGCTCGGCAATAACGGTTCGGACAAAATCCGGAAAGTCATGCCTTGGTTCCCCGATTGACATTGCAATGGGCTCGCCCCCCGCCTCTATGCCGTTCAGCAAGCTCCGCAGTCGCGGAAACGCATATTCTGGCAGGTTCGAAAACCGCTCTGGATACGTCATGGTAACGCTATTTCTGCCTCAGGTGTCGGGATCATTGTCGCCCCGTTTGAGACAAAGCTACCCGGCAAATGCGCCCCGGTCCAGAAAATCCCTGCTATATTGGGGTCTTGGCCTTGCCGATTGTGTCTTTTCGGTCAGTGCGCGTTTGACGCTAGGCCAAAGCCGCCTCTGCCGCCGCCCCCAAACGCAACAGTCGCGCCTCTGCCATGGGCGCGCCCATCAGCATGATGCCACAAGACGAAACACCTGTGGGCAGGGTCAAACCACAAAGACCTAGCAGGTTCCCGATCCGCGTATTGCGCAGGGTCAGCAGGTTTTCTTTGACGAAATAGTCACTGTCGCTCAGCAGACGCTCCAGATTGGGCGGCAAGTTGGGGCAGGTTGGGATAATGACAGCGTCATAGCCTGCGGTTTCCTCTAGCCATTGCGCGCGCAACTGATTGACCCTTTGCCATGTGGCCACATAATCCGCGCCGTTCTTGTCGGCCCCGATGCGAAAGCGCTTGAGGATCTCGGGAAACATCTTTTCCGGGGCCGCCTCGATCTCTTTGCGCCACGTGGCATAGGCCTCTGTCGTGAACAGGATCGGGCCGATCTCGGCAATCTCAGCGACCAAGGGGATCTTGCGGTGTTCAATACTTGCGCCAGCCGCGGCCAGTTTTGCAACAGCCGCCTCGAACGCCGCAGCAGGCGCATCGCGCAGACCCTCTGTGGCAATGGTATCAAGCACCATCAGCCGCGCGCCCTGCAAACTGGCCCCCCTCAGGTCCGGCGCTTTAGTGCCTTCCATCGCGGCCAGCAAAAGGCCCGCATCCTCGACACTGCGGCACAGCGGGCCAATGGTGTCAAAGCTGGCCACCAAGGGCACAACGCCCTTTAGCGTCAGACGCCCGGCCGTGGTTTTCAAACCCACCAGATCGTTCCACGCCGCAGGCACACGCACCGAGCCACCCGTGTCAGACCCGATGCCACAAGGCGCAAGCCCAAAGGCCACAGAAGCCGCAGCACCAGAGGATGACCCGCCCGGCACGGCCTCTGCGTCATTCACGCAGGGCGGTGTCGCGGTGATCGGGTTATAGCCCAGACCAGAGAAAGCAAGTTCCGACATATGGGTCTTGCCAAGGCACACCGTCCCCGCCGCCGTCGCATTGCCAAGCACATAGGCGTCATGACTTGGCACGCGATCCTTAAGCAAGGCCGTCCCCGCCTCTGTCGCAATGCCGGCCGTATCGAACAAATCTTTCCATGAAATCGGCACACCATCGAGGATGCCGCGCCTTTGGCCCAGTAGCGCGCGTTTCGAGGCCGCTTCTGCCTCTGCCAAAGCCCGCGCGTCGGTGGTGCGGGCGTAGATGCGGTCCCGCAACTCGTGTCCCTGCATCGCATCCAGATACACCTGCGTCAGCGCAACAGGATCAATTTCACCCGTGCCAATGCCACGACCCAGATCGCCCGCACTCATCCATAGCCAATCTTGCGACATCTTCGCCCCCTGTGTGTTTTGCAGGACGGTAGCGGCACCAGCGCGCATGGACAATCCCGCTTTTGCCTCCATATTATAGGGAGGATGCAGACGGATGTGATCATCATAGGCGGTGGGCTGAACGGCTCTGTTATGGCTCTGGCTTTGGCGGGGGCTGGGCTGCGCTCTGTGGTGATTGATCGCCTCGCAGTCGCGCGGCGGCGTGACCCGGATTTTGACGGACGCAGCTATGCGCTGGCCAATGCGTCCCAGCGGTTGCTGGCAACGCTTGGCCTTTGGGAGCACCTTCGCGATCACGCCCAGCCAATGTTAGAGATCAAGGTCACAGACGGACGCGCGGGCGAAGGACCATCGCCCTTCGTGCTGGAATTTGACCATGCCGAGATCGAAGAAGGTCCAATGGGGTATATGGTCGAAGACCGCCACCTGCGGAACGCGTTTCTGGACGCCATAGAGGCCAGCGATCTTGTGACCCATCTTACTGGCGTGTCCGTTGTCAGTCATGCGGTTGAGGATGCGCACGCCAGCGTGACGCTGGACACAGGCGATATGATCCACGGGGCCGTGGTGATTGGTGCCGATGGTCTGCACTCGCCAACCGCAAAACGCGCGGGCGTTGGGCATATGAAATGGGACTACGGGCAGACCGCGCTGGTCTGTGCGATTTCCCACGAAAAACCCCATAACGGCATCGCGCATCAGTTCTTTATGCCTGCCGGACCTTTGGCGATCCTGCCCTTGACGCAGAACCGCGCCTCGATCGTCTGGACAGAGACAGAGCATGAGGCAAAGCGCATTCAGGGCCTCGATGATGAGGGCTACCTTGACGTTTTGCGCCCCCGCGTCGGGGATTTCCTTGGGCCGATTTCGCTGGCCGGACTGCGGTTCACCTATCCTCTGTCGCTGTCACTGGCTCATCATTTCGTGACCCCCCGCATTGCATTGCTGGGGGACGCCGCGCACCGCGTGCACCCCATCGCCGGGCAAGGTCTGAACGCGGGACTAAAGGACGTGGCCGCCTTGGCAGAGGTTCTGGCACTGGCGCATCGGCGGGGCGAGGATATCGGGCGGCTGGATGTGCTGGAGCGGTATCAGCAGTGGCGCCGGTTCGATACGGCAGCCCTTGCGCTGGCCACAGACGCGTTTAACCGTCTGTTCTCGAACGACAATAGCCTGCTGCGTCTGGGGCGCGATCTGGGGATGGGGCTGGTAAACGCTTTGCCATCGGTGAGGCGCAGCTTTATCCGCGAAGCGGCGGGCCTGACAGGCGATCTGCCTAAATTACTGCAAGGCAAGCCAATTTAGTCGAGCGCGCGCGCCTCGGAAATCAGCATCACAGGGATCCCGTTCCGGATCGGGTAGGCGAGATGCGCAGCCTTTGACACCAGTTCCTGCCGTTCGGCGTCATACGACAGCACACCGTGGGTATTCGGGCAAACCAGCGCCTCTAACATCTTGCGATCAAAGCTTGGCGGGTCTTTAACGTCGTTCACTGCATGATCTCGGCATTGTCACCACTGCGCAACGCATATTCGATCAAGGTCACAAGCGTCTCTCGCCGCGTGCTGAGCGAGGGGGCCTCTAGCAGGGCCTGCTTGTCCTCGGGATCAAACGGGCACAGCATGGACAGCGAATTGATCAGCAACTCATCCTCTGCCTCTTGCAGGGATTCCCAGTCAGTCTTCAGATCCTGATCGTCAAAGAACCGTCCCAGAAGGTCCAGAAATTTGGTCCGGTCAAAGTCGGCATCGGTTTCAACAGGCCCCAGATCGCGTCCAAAACCCTCCCATGACACGTCACAGCGCTTGTAGGGTTCAAACCCGTCAAGCACCGATTTCACGCGGAACCGCGACATCCCGCCCAGGGTCAGCATATACCGCCCGTCTTCCGTCTCGGAAAAGGCAGTCACGCGCCCAGCACAGCCGATGCGTTGCAGCTTTTTGCCGTTGGTGCCCTCGACCTCATAGGGCTGGATCATCCCGATCAGCCGATGCGAGGTCTTGAGCGTGTCGTCGAGCATCGCCAGATAACGCGGCTCGAATATATGCAACGGCAGCCGCGCGCGCGGCAGCAAAAGCGCACCGGGCAGCGGGAAAACCGGGATCGTGTCGGGTAGGTCAGCTGGTGAAAACATAACGCTTATCTAGCCCTCACACGCCTTTAGGCAAATATCATCGAAGAAAGTTTCCGCCGACCGTTCAGCACAATCGGGTCTGTGGGTTTCAACGCGTCAAAGATGGTGAAAAGCTGGGACTTCGCCGCACCTTCGTTCCATTCGCGGTCGCGTTTGAACAGGTCCAGCAACGCATCCACCGCGCCCTGCACATCGCCGCTGGCGTGCAGCGCCTGCGCCAGATCAAAGCGCACCTGATGGTCATCCGGGTTTGCCTCGACGGCGGCCTGCAATTCGGCGACAGGCCCCGCATTCGCTGCCTGTTTGGCCAGTTCGATCTGGGCAAACGCAGCTTCAAGCTCTGGCGATTTACTGATCGAGATGGGCGCGCCATTCAGGATCGCCTCTGCCTGTTCCAGATCGCCCATGGCCACATGTGCGCGCACAAGCCCACCGTAGGCGGGCGCGTTTTCCGGCTCTTCGCCCAGGATCGCGGCAAAGGTCTGGGCGGCGTCATCCGCAGCGCCCTCGGCAAGCATCGCCTCTGCGGCCTCGACCGCTTCGCTCAACCCATCGTCCCCGCCCAGTTCAGACACGCGTTTCACAAAATCCTTGATCTCGGATCCCGCAACGGCACCCTGAAATCCGTCGACCGGCTGACCCTGCCAAAAGGCATAAACCGTCGGGATCGACTGGATCTGCATCTGAGAGGCGATCATCTGGTTCTTTTCGATGTCCAGCTTGACCATCCGCACCTTGCCCTTGGCGGCGGTCACCGCAGCCTCAAGCAATGGACCTAGCGTCTTGCAAGGACCACACCATTCTGCCCAGAAATCGACGATCACCGGCACCTCTTTAGAGGCCTCGACCACATCCGCCATAAAGGTGGCATCAGTCGTGTCCTTGATCACATCGGCAGTTGGGGTGGTGGTTTGGCCTAGTTCCAGCATCGTCCGCTCCTGGTTGTCCTGTGCGCCTTATATGATCTCGTCCGGCAAGGGTTTAAAGGTCAAATGTCGCAAAAACCGGGGCGTGATCGCTGGGCTGGGTCCACCCACGGGCAGCCCGCAGCACGCGAGAGCCATGACCGGCCATCGCGATATCCGGCGTAGACCAGATATGATCAAGCCTGCGCCCCTTGTCTGCCCCGTCCCAATCCTTGGCGCGATAGGACCACCAGCTATAGAGCAAACCCTCGGGAATATCCTTGCGGGTGATATCGACCCACGCTGCGCTGTCCTGGACCTGTGCGAGATGCTCGACCTCAATCGGTGTGTGGCTGACGACCTTGAGCAGTTTCTTGTGATCCCAAACGTCATCCTCTCGCGGGGCGATGTTGAAATCGCCAACGATGATGGTCTTTTCTGGCTTATCGGCGTGGAACACGTCGCGCATCTCTGTCAGGAAATCCAGTTTCTGGCCGAATTTCTCGTTCTTTGCGCGGTCAGGTTCATCGCCCCCCGCCGGGATATAAAAATTCTGCACCGTCACGCCATTTTCCAGCCGCGCCGTCACATGCCGCGCGTGACCCATGCTGGCAAAATCCCGGTCGCCCGTATCGACGATCGGCAGCTTGGACAGGATCGCAACGCCGTTATAGCCCTTTTGCCCACGTGCAACCATATGGGTGTAACCAAGAGCCTGAAACCCCTCGACCGGGATCTTGTCCACCGGAGATTTGCATTCTTGCAGGCACAGCACATCTGGCGCTTCTTCTTGCAGCAGCTTCAGCACAAGCGGCTCTCGCAGTCGGACAGAGTTGATGTTCCATGTGGCAATCGAAAACGACATTGCGCGTGCTCCTCTGGGCTTTCACGTACCTAGCGCAAAGCGGGCAACACTCTCAACAAGAACCGAACCAGAAACGATGCGTTTATTTTGACAAGACCCAAGGGCGACTGTAGCGTGTAAAAAAAAGAAAATATGAGGGCAGAGCAGTGACGACACTAGCGGAGCAGGAATGCCGCCGTTTGGGCTGGGCGTTTACCGAGAGTTTTCGGAACCAATACACTATCACCGATCTGACACAGGACGCCCCAGAGGGCTGGTCGTCGCAGACTTTGGGCAATTGACGCATCAGCCATTGTCAGAACCTGCCCCGAACAGAGTTGACGTTTTCAAACGGTCTGGTTGTGGGGATTGTGCTGGGATATGCGATTTCGCCAGACGGTATGATGTTGGAAGGGCGGCACAAGCTGCCGATTTCGACGCGCAGCGCAGCCTCTTTGGCGCAGGCTGAAAAATACATCTCTCAACTGGCGGGGCGCTATGTGGTTCTGCTAAGCATCGGCACCAGCGCGCGTGTCTATTCTGATCCTGTCTGTTCTCTGGGGCCGGTCTACGACCCGGTCACCCGTCGCCTTGGCACTTCGGTGGCTTTGGCTCTGGATCGGCCCGTGATCGCCAACCCCGATACGCCAGCTGACAGTGTCGCATCTGGCGAGGCCTGCTATTTGTTCGGCCAAACACCCGACAGGGATGTCAAACGCGCCCTTGCAAACCATTACATCGACCTGACCGACTTTTCAGAACGACGCCATTGGCCCACCGAGGATATGGAGTTCACGCTGGGCGGGCGAAAGCGGCAAGACCTTTCGCTAGAAATCGGAGCAAAGCTGCGCCTGAACATGAAGGCCCTGATCGAACGCTATCCTACCGCTCTTCCTGTCACCGGCGGCAAGGACAATCGCCTTTTGGTGGCCGCCGCCAGTGATATGCTGGACCAGATATCGCAGTTTTTCGTCTGTCATACGACTGCGTCAAATGCCGTGGACAGCGAAATTGCCTTGGAAATCGCGCGGGAACTCAGCTTTCCCTTGCGCGTGATTTCAAGAGAGACACAGAGGTTCAAGTCCGGCTTTGCCGATTCAGATTATGCCGATCACATGACCCTGCGCCACCTGCGCGGCGGGTTCGAGCCCGAGATGGTCGAAACCGATCGCATCAAAGCCACGCAGATGGTGCCCGACAGATATCTGATCCTGCGTGGAAATATGATCGACATGACGCGAGCCCCCCATTGGCAGCGTCCGGTTTTTAGGGATCCGCACAACACAGAATTCGCTTTGGCAAGCCTTGGTGTTCCTGCCACGGTGTCAGTTGAGGTCTATCAAAGAACCCAAACCGCGTTTCTGAACTGGAAAGCGAGCCTGCCCGACAGCGCCCTGCCCCGGATTTACGATTTTCTGCAAAACGACGTCTGGATGCCCCACACCAATAGCGCCGCCTATGCGCGCGAGGTGGATCATATGTTTATCAACCCGTTCAATGACCGGCATCTGCTGTTTCTGGCGGCCAGCATTCCGCCGTACATGCGCAAGAACGGGCGGATTGCCGAAGACATTGTTTCGACCTATGCCAAGGAACTCAGCGGGCTGGACGACACTGCCGAACGTCTTTTGAAACACCAACGAGACGACGTTACGCCTTCCGAACTGGACAAGGTCGGATAAAAAAAGCCCGGGCGCGAAGCCCGGGCCAGTCCAACAGGGAGGTGCATGTCATCCCGGAAAGCCGGGCCCGGACATGCGCGGGATCTTCATCCTTCAGGCTACCAGACGATAGCCACCACTTTCCGTGACCAGCAGGCGCGCGTTTGACGGGTCGGGTTCGATCTTTTGGCGCAGACGATAGATATGGGTCTCTAACGTGTGGGTCGTGACCCCTGCGTTATAGCCCCAGACCTCGTGCAACAGGACATCCCGCGCCACCACGCCCTCGGAGGCACGATAGAGGAACTTGAGGATATTCGTCTCTTTCTCGGTCAGACGGATCTTTTTCTCTTCTTCAGTGATCAGCATCTTCATCGCAGGCTTGAACGTATACGGCCCAAGCTGGAAAATCGCGTCTTCGGATTGCTCGTGCTGGCGCAGTTGCGCGCGGATGCGGGCCAGCAGCACCGGAAATTTGAACGGCTTGGTCACATAGTCATTGGCCCCGGCATCAAGCCCTAGAATTGTATCGCTGTCACTGTCATGACCGGTGAGCATCAGAACAGGACACTTGACGCCTTGCTTGCGCATCAGACGACAGAGTTCGCGACCATCCGTATCGGGCAGACCGACATCAAGGATTACAAGGTCATACAGACCCTCCTTGACCTTCACCATGGCGTCGTGTCCATCACCGGCCTCAAAGACGTCAAAGTCTTCGGTCATCACCAATTGTTCGCTCAACGCCTCGCGCAGATCGTCATCGTCATCTACCAGCAGGATCTTTTTCAGGTTAGTCATGGGTCATGGCCTCCTTGGCGTGTTGAAATAGAAGTGTGCCTTACACACGAGTCCGGCAAGTTTTACTGCAATGATTTCACGCGCTCGTGTCGACAGGGGGCCAAATGTTTCATATCTCGGGGGGACACGGCGCGAAATGTTTCAATAGGACCGCATGACACTGATCCCAACCACCACCGAAATCCTGTCCCGCGCGCGGGCGGACCTGCGTATGGGTCTTCCTGTGGTGCTGGTCTCGGGTCACGATTATGCGCTGGCCGCCGCCGCTGAAACGTTGGACGCGGCGCGTCTGGCCGACCTGCGCGGACTTGGTTCTCTGGTTTTGGCGATTACATCCCGGCGCGCAGAGACCCTGAAGGCGCGCGCCTATGACGGCGATCTGGCGCGGGTGATGATCCCGTCGGATGTGGGGATCGCATGGGTCGCCCA
>CALGTJ010000676.1 GCA_937901435.1 uncultured Rhodobacter sp.
GTGGCTTAAATCATCGCGCGGAAATCAGGCAGGCGGTACCAATCGGGCGGTTACCGTCCGTCACGACATGGACATAATGATCCTGTGCGCAGAGCGACAGGATTTGACTTTGCTCTGCCTGTGGCAACCGCGCCATCAGAGCCGGCGCAGATCGCGCCTTGACCTCGACCGCCTGTGAAAACAGCAGAATAAGGACACTGACGAACATACTGATTAGCAAGACAAAGCCAAACATCGTCGAACGCGTCAGCCCGATATCGGCATCAGCCGAAAACCACCGGATCGTGAATTCCCAAACAATCGGTGAATAAACCGCCGAAAATACCAATGTCGCAGAGAGTTCCTGCTCGAGGTGCGACAGCTTTGGAAATGCCTTCTCGATCATGATCCGAACAGCATGAGCGAGAACAATAGAAACCGAGATGATTAAAAACCAGTAGACGCCACGGTCCGGGAAAATCGGATCTTCGTAGGTCCCGAAAGGCCCGGAGTAAGACGCAACCAAACCGCACATTATCAGGCAGATAACAGAGATCGGATGAAAAACCCTCCGTCTCAATTCCAAAGCCAAACCGGTCATCAATGCCATTTCCCAGCGATAAACACGTCTCAAGTTTACCTAAAGGCATTTAACGTCAAGAACAATGAGCGCACCAGAGAATCTAGAAAAATTATGGCACTTGCCCAATAGGTTGGCGGAACTTTGACTGCGCGAACCCCATGCCGCGCATCATCACCAGCGCCCATCACAACGCGTCAGTCGGGCTCCATGACCGTTGAGCAGGAATGTGAAGGCGGACATCATCTCCAACGCGCAGTTCCCCCTCGCATTCGACCCAGGCGGTGACGCCACGACGGCCTTTGGCCGCAGCTTTGAACTTGGCGCCGTAACCGGGTGCGTCTTGCTCAATGACCGGTGCAGGCAAGTTGCAGGGATGGTTTTCCATATCGATCGTCAGCGTTGCACCGCTGTGAAATTGCAGACGGGATGATGGCGGAACATGCGTGAAATCCGGAATGCCCGAAATCACCATAGACACCCCGATCCAGGCCGGATCAAATTCTTCGACCCCCATTTCCCTTGCGATCTCGGTCAGTTCTTGCGCACTTACGATCGTGAATTGGCGGACATTCCGGATCTCGGTATTGCGCTTGTATTGCGAAACCACTCGGCTGCAAGACGGACGAGTCACTCCGCCATGCGACTCACCCTCCACACCGGCGAAAGACGCAAAAACGTGGCTCTGCGAGTCAGAACGCAGGCTGCCAGCGCGATCCGCGACAAGACCAAGCCACGTGATGGACCCGGAATACGAGGTTGGGACAAGAGCTGGCATGGAAACCTCTGAATTGAAAGCACATTTTATATTGTCAAGTCACAGCACCGGCTGCAATGGCAGTGACAAAAGAAAAAGGGCCAGATGCAAAATGCTCTGGCCCCTTTACCCGTTCTAATACCGAGCCACTTAGGTTGGCTCTGGCTCCAGACCACTGTCGCCCGATGGCTTGGACTTTGGCTTGGTCTTTGGAATAGCCGTCAGACTAGACGACCCACCATGATCCGATTTACCATCGTCACCATCCCCACGATTCAGTGGTTCACCGGCAATAATTTTGGTGATCTCGACACCCGTCAGTGTTTCGTATTCCAGCAACCCCTGCGCCAAACGCTCTAGGTCATCGGCCTTTTCGGTCAGGATGCGTTTTGCGGTCTCATACCCGGTATCGACAATCTCGCGAACCTTCTGATCGATAAGCCGTTGTGTATCCTGCGAAATTGACGTGCCGCCTTGATACGAGCCAAGATAGCTCTGCTGTTCGTTGGCGTAATCCACGTGGCCCAACTCTTCTGCGTAACCGAATTGTGTGACCATCGCGCGTGCAATCCGGCTGACCTGCTGGATATCGCTGGCCGCACCAGACGTGACGTTCTCTTTGCCAAAGATCAGCTCTTCCGCCACTTTACCCCCCATCGCCATAGCGATTTTCGAGGTATATTTGGTGAATGTGACACTCAACTGATCCCGCTCTGGCAAAGACAGCACGAGGCCAAGCGCGCGACCACGGGGAATGATCGTCGCCTTGTGGATCGGATCATGCTGCGGAACATTGAGGCCGACAATGGCATGGCCCGCTTCGTGGTAAGCCGTCAACTTTTTCTCATCTTCGGTCATGACCATAGACCGACGCTCTGCACCCATCATAACCTTGTCTTTGGCGGATTCGAAATCCTCCATCGTGACGAAACGACGGCCGACACGGGCGGCCATCAATGCGGCCTCGTTGACAAGGTTTGCCAGATCCGCACCCGAAAATCCGGGTGTGCCGCGCGCGATGATGCGCAGGTCAACGTCAGGACCCAAGGGTACCTTGCGGGCATGGACGCCAAGGATTTTGTCACGGCCTTTGATGTCCGGGTTGGGCACCTGTACCTGACGGTCAAAGCGGCCCGGACGCAGCAACGCAGGGTCCAGAACATCAGGACGGTTGGTCGCGGCGACGATGATAATGCCCTCGTTGGCCTCAAATCCGTCCATCTCAACCAACAACTGGTTCAAAGTCTGCTCGCGCTCGTCGTTGCCACCGCCATAGCCGACGCCGCGTGACCGGCCCACAGCGTCGATTTCGTCGATGAACACGATGCAAGGCGCATTTTTCTTGGCTTGCTCAAACATATCGCGCA
>CALGTJ010000677.1 GCA_937901435.1 uncultured Rhodobacter sp.
AGGCTCTTACGACAAACAGGCAGGCAGGGGCACGACGGCTGTCGAGGTTTCCCCAAATGTGCCAGCGGCCGTGGTCGTACCAATTGCCGCAGTGACCGTGGCCCCAGCAATTTCGGCATTCGAGACAGTGATCTCGCGCCCGCCACCGGTATCGTCTACGTCGATCGTGAAGGATACGGATTGACCCGTCGCAAGGCCTTTCAGATCCAATGTGATGGCGGCGTCCCCATCCAGTACGGCGGGCAGCCCGTTCAGAACCTCGGCACCGGCCACCACATCAAAGGGCTGAAAAACCTCGACACCGGCGCCACTGGCTGTGACGTCAAAAATCAATCCGGCGGGGGCCGTTGCCAAGTCAGCCGTGATAACTACAGCGGGCAGGGCACACTCCCCAACGTTGGTCAGCACGAACCGGTCCTTGGGCGCGCCCTCGATAAACCGGGTTTCAAGATCGGCCAGTGCCGGTCCGGCAAGCAGGGCGCATACGAGGCCTGACGCAACGTTCTTCATGTTGAATATTCCTTTTGGCTTGTATTGATAGACTTGGTGCAAGAGGGGAGCCTGTCAAATATTCAGCGCACTCCGCATCACGTTGCGCCTCGCCATGGGTCAAAGACTGCGCTATCACGCCTGCATGTCAAATATATCCTCTCTCTTTGTTACCCGTCTTTACCATGCGCATCTGTCGGAACTGGGCAAGCCCATTGATCCCGCAGAACTTGAGGCATCTTGCCTTGGGATTGCCGAGGATGACGAGGCGGGGCAGCTGTGGTGCGAGGAAAACGATTTTGCGGGGTACACCAGCTATGCCTCGCTGACCGATCTGCCGTGGCGCTTTCCGATCTTCAAGGATCTAGTCAAGGCGCTGGACAAGCACGTGGCCGCCTTTGTCAAGGATCTGGCGTTCGATCTGGACGGCAAGAAAATCACGCTCGACAGCCTCTGGATCAATATCCTGCCAGAAGGCGGTATTCACACAAGCCACATCCATCCGCATTCGGTGATCTCCGGGACGACCTATGTGGCGATGCCAGACGGTGCCAGCGCGATCAAATTCGAAGACCCGCGTCTTGTAATGATGATGGCAGCACCGCCCCGCCGCAAAGACGCCCGCGCCAAGCTGCGCAGCTTTACCTATGTCCAGCCCAATGTCGGTGACGTCCTGCTATGGGAAAGCTGGCTGCGCCATGAGGTGCCGATGAACATGGCCGAGGATGATCGAATTTCGGTCAGCTTCAACTATGGACTAAGCGATAAGTAGGGGCGCGGTATTGGACCACAATATGTGGTGCAGAGACCCTCATTAAACTGGTTAAAACACCAATAAAATTTGGCATTGCCCGCATCTGTTGATGATTTGGGAAAAGGGCTTGCGTTATGGCTGGGGAAGGCCTATCCAACGCGCTCAATCATCCACTCCATCGGAATCAGGGTGACCCAAGCATTTGCAAGGGGCTCTCCGGTGATGTTGAAAGGAAAAGGCGCATGACCGCCGCGGAACTACGCGATAAAACGCCCGACCAGCTGCGTGATGAGCTGGTCAATCTCAAGAAAGAAGCCTTCAACCTGCGCTTTCAGCAGGCTTCCGGCCAAATGGAAAACACTGCGCGTATGCGTGTTGTGCGTCGCTCTGCGGCCCGTGTGTTGACCATTTTGAACGAAAAAGCGGCCACCGCCGCAGATGATTCTACTAAGCGCGCCGCTGGCGCGACGGAGGCTTGATCCATGCCTAAAAGAATTTTGACCGGCGTCGTCACGGGCGACCAGAACGAGCAGACCATCACCGTATCGGTCGAGCGTCGTTTCAAGCATCCTCTGCTGCAAAAGACGGTTCGTAAGTCCAAAAAGTACCGGGCTCACGATCCAAAGAACGAATTCAAGATTGGCGATCAGGTCCGCATCCAGGAATGTCCGCCAATTTCCAAGACGAAACGTTGGGAAGTGCTGACCAGTTAAGGTCACGCTTCTCTTTATATCGAAACCCTGGGGATCCGGTGAAGATCACACCCCCCAAAGGTCGGGAGAAACCAAATGATCCAGATGCAGACCAATCTGGATGTTGCTGACAACAGCGGCGCTCGCCGTGTTCAGTGCATCAAGGTTCTGGGTGGTTCCAAGCGTAAGTACGCATCCGTCGGCGACATCATTGTCGTCTCGGTCAAGGAAGCCATCCCGCGCGGTCGCGTGAAAAAGGGGGACGTCCGCAAGGCCGTCGTCGTTCGCACCGCCAAAGAAGTCCGTCGTGAAGACGGCACTGCGATCCGCTTTGACCGGAACGCGGCTGTTATCCTGAACAACAACAACGAACCTGTCGGGACTCGTATCTTTGGCCCAGTCGTGCGCGAATTGCGCGGCAAAAGCTTTATGAAGATCATCTCGCTGGCGCCGGAGGTGCTGTAAAGATGGCTGCTAAACTTAAAAAAGGCGACAAGGTCGTCGTATTGGCTGGCAAGGACAAGGGCAAGGAAGGCGAGATCGTCTCTATTGCTCCGCAAGCCAACAAAGCCGTGGTTGAGGGTGTTAACGTCTCTATCCGCCACGTAAAGCAGACCCAGACAAGTCAGGGCGGGCGTCAGCCCAAATCAATGCCGATTGACCTATCCAACCTCGCGCTGCTCGATTCCAACGGCAAGGCGACACGTGTCGGCTTCAAGATGGACGGCGACAAGAAGGTCCGTTTTGCCAAGACCACGGGGGATGTGATCTGATGCTTGATACCGCAACATATACTCCTCGCCTCAAGGCCCAATACCTCGAGGCGATCCGTCCGGCCATCAAGGAAGAGTTCGGATACAAGAACGATATGCAGATCCCGCGTCTGGATAAAATTGTTCTGAACATCGGCTGCGGTGCAGAAGCTGTCCGTGACAGCAAGAAAGCCAAATCCGCACAAGTGGATCTGACGGCAATTGCCGGTCAGAAGGCCATGATCAACATCGCCAAAAACTCCATCGCATCCTTCCGGGTTCGCGAAGGCATGCCTTTGGGCACCAAGGTGACGTTACGCGGCGACCGGATGTACGAATTCCTTGATCGTCTGATCACGGTGGCGATGCCCCGCGTGCGTGACTTTCGCGGCGTGAACGGCAAATCTTTTGACGGTCGTGGCAACTATGCCATGGGCCTGAAAGAGCACATCGTCTTTCCAGAAATCGAATACGACAAAGTAGACGAAATCTGGGGCATGGACATCATCATCTGCACCACCGCGAAAACCGACGCGGAAGCCAAGGCGCTGTTGAAGCAATTCAACATGCCCTTCAACAGCTGAGCGCGGAGGAACTAGAGACATGGCTAAAAAATCAATGATCGAGCGCGAGAAAAAGCGCCAAAAGCTGGTGGATCAATATGCCAGCAAGCGCAAAGCGCTCAAGGCAATTGTCGGCGACGAAAGCAAGCCCATGGAAGAGCGGTTCCGCGCTTCTTTGAAGCTGGCCAAACTGCCACGCAACAGCTCTGCCACACGCCTGCACAACCGGTGCCAACTGACCGGTCGTCCACACGCGTATTACCGTAAACTCAAAGTTTCGCGGATCGCGCTGCGGGAACTCGGCTCCATGGGCCAGATCCCCGGCCTCGTGAAATCGAGCTGGTAAGGAGGAACACACATGAACGATCCTCTCGGAGATATGCTCACACGGATCCGCAACGCTCAGATGCGCGGCAAATCCATGGTAGAGACGCCTGCGTCCAAGCTGCGTGCTTGGGTGCTGGATGTGCTGGCCGACGAAGGCTACATCCGCGGCTACGAAGCAACGACTGGTAAAGACGGCCACCCGGCCATCGCCATTGCCCTCAAGTACTACGAAGGCACGCCAGTCATTCGCGAAGTGAAACGCGTCAGCAAGCCCGGTCGTCGGGTTTATATGAGCGTCGATGACCTCCCATCCGTCCGTCAGGGCCTGGGTGTCAGCATCGTGTCCACGTCCAAGGGCGTGATGACGGACGCAGCAGCACGAACCGCCAATGTTGGTGGTGAAGTGCTCTGTACCGTATTCTAAGGAGAGTACGATGTCGCGAATTGGTAAAAAACCAGTCGATCTGCCAGCGGGCGTAACCGCCTCTCTGTCCGGTCAAACAATCGAAGTCAAAGGTCCAAAGGGCACTCTGACATTCACCGCAACCGACGACGTGACCATCACGATCGACGACAACGCCGTGTCGGTGACACCGCGTGGCAAGTCCAAGCGGGCGCTTCAGCAGTGGGGCATGTCCCGCAGCATGGTCGCCAACATCGTGACCGGTGTGACGCAGGGCGCCAAAAAAGAGCTGGAAATCAACGGCGTTGGTTACCGGGCACAGATGCAGGGCAACACCCTGAAACTGGCGCTCGGCCTGTCCCACGACGTGAATTTCGAGGTGCCTGAGGGTGTCACGGTGACCTGCCCAAAGCAGACCGAGATCATCGTCGAGGGCATCGACCACCAGCTTGTTGGTCAGGTTGCTGCAAACATCCGTGCTTGGCGCAAGCCAGAGCCCTACAAGGGCAAAGGCATCAAGTACAAAACCGAATATATCTTCCGTAAGGAAGGTAAGAAGAAGTAAGGACCAGTCAGATGGCAAACAGCAAACGGACATTGTTCCTCAAGCGCCGCCTGCGCGTCCGGAACAGACTGCGCAAGAACAACGCGGGGCGCTTGCGTCTTTCGGTTCACCGCAGCAACAAAAATATCAGCGTCCAACTGATCGACGATGTGAACGGCGTAACTGTCGCCTCGGCATCGACGCTCGAAAAAGATCTGGGCTATGTTGGCAAGAACAACGTAGAGGCCGCGTCCAAAATTGGTGCGACCATCGCGGAACGTGCCAAGAGTGCTGGCGTGGAAACCTGCTACTTCGATCGTGGCGGTTTTCTGTTTCACGGTAAAGTCAAGGCTTTGGCCGAGGCAGCCCGTGAAGGTGGCCTGAAGTTCTAAAACAATACGGGCAGGGGGCTGCAAAGCGCCCTGCTTTTCCATGTGCGGGCATTCAATTGCCCCGATGATTCGGGAGCCTCTGTAAGGCGCTCACCTGGATTGGATAGATCGGCCCCAACGGCCAACAGAAGGAGCCTTCAATGGCAAGAGATGACAACCGTGGTGGCGGCAACCGCCGTCCACAGCGCGAAGAGACCCCGGAATTCGCGGATCGCCTTGTCGCGATTAACCGCGTTAGCAAAACGGTAAAAGGTGGTAAGCGGTTTGGCTTTGCTGCGCTTGTCGTTGTTGGTGATCAAAAGGGTCGCGTCGGCTTTGGCAAAGGCAAGGCGAAAGAGGTCCCAGAGGCCATTCGCAAAGCCACAGAGCAGGCCAAGCGTCAGATGATCCGCGTTCCACTGCGCGAAGGCCGCACCTTGCACCATGATGTTTATGGACGTCATGGCGCTGGCAAGGTGACCATGCGGACAGCACCCGCTGGTACCGGGATCATCGCCGGTGGTCCAATGCGCGCCGTGTTCGAAATGCTTGGCATTCAGGACGTTGTGGCAAAATCGCTGGGCTCGCAGAACCCTTACAACATGATCCGCGCGACGATCGATGGTCTGAAAAACGAATCCAGCCCTCGGATGGTCGCACAGCGTCGTGGCAAGAAGGTCGCTGACATTCTGCCCAAGCGTGACGCAGCGCCTGCTGCCGAAGCCGTAACCGAAGAGGCTTGATCCAATGGCTAAGACTATCGTCGTCAAACAAATCGGCTCTCCGATCCGCCGCCCCGCCAAACAGCGCGCGACTCTGGTCGGCTTGGGCCTGAACAAGATGCACCGCACCCGCGAACTGGAAGACACGCCTTCCGTCCGCGGCATGGTGAACAAGATCTCTCATATGGTCGAGATCATCGAAGAAAAGGGTTAACTCTTTTCTGCCGGGGCGTTTTAGCCGGCCTCTACGCAAAACCTAAAAACGCTCCGGTGGAAACGCCGGGGCGTTTTTTGTTGATTTCTCGTGGAATGTATTAAAAATGCTTTAATGATTTTGGGGCATTTCAATGAAAACGATCCTGATTGCGTCTCTCACTTTCTATGCCGTTTCAACGCCGACGCTCGGGGATGTTTTTGCAGTTCCGTCCGGCTGGTCCGTGTCGTCGGAATTGGAACACGGCGGCGGTTGCCGGAAGAGCTCACCTCGCGGGCAGTGTTGCCATATGCAAAAGGCCGTCGGTGTGGTTCACTGCCACTAGGGGCCGAACGTCACGTGGCGTCGGTGTGTCGGTACGGATTAATTTACCAGGTTTAACGGTCTGTAATCATTGTAAATAAGATGTGAATCTGTTTCGCGCGCGAAACATTTTACCCTCAGCCTTGGCGCTCTGGCCAAGCCCCCTTGATCCCACCTCTGGCCTCGTCTACACACCCCCAGTCGGGCCGGATTGCCCGACTCAACCAACATACGCCGTGGTCGGCCGCTCCCGTCGCTGGGGGTCGCATCCGGCAAGAGGAGAAGCGACATGAAACTGAATGAACTTCGTGATAATCCCGGAGCCACCAAAAAGCGCAAGCGCATTGGTCGCGGTCCCGGTTCCGGCACCGGTAAGATGGGTGGCCGTGGTATCAAGGGTCAAAAAGCGCGCTCGGGTGTCGCGATCAATGGTTACGAAGGCGGCCAGATGCCACTGTATATGCGTCTGCCAAAGCGCGGCTTTAACAAGCCGAACCGCAAGGCTTTTGCCGTTGTAAACCTTGGCATGATCCAGAAATTCATCGAAGCGGGTAAGCTTGACGCAAGTGCTGCGATCACCGAAGATGTGCTGGTCACCAGCGGTCTTGTGCGTCGCAAGCTGGACGGCATCCGCGTTCTCGCCAAGGGTGATTTTTCGACCAAGGTTGACCTGCAGGTCACAGGCGCAAGCGCCTCTGCCAAGGACGCCGTCGAGAAGGCCGGTGGTTCACTGGCCGTCACAACCGCGGCAGCCGCAGAGTAGAATCCGAATAAGAACTTGTGAGCGGCGTCAAGGCTGCTTACATACTTCTGACGTTTTCCAAGCGCCGCCCGGGAAACCCCCGAGGCGGCGCTCGACATGAAAGAGACCGGGTAATGGCATCAGCAGCAGAGCAAATGGCCGCCAATATGAGTTGGGGGGCCTTTGGAAAGGCCACCGAGCTTCGGCAGCGTATTTTCTTCACGATTGGTCTTTTGATCGTGT
>CALGTJ010000678.1 GCA_937901435.1 uncultured Rhodobacter sp.
CCCCGGCCTGCGCCGTGGCCGAAACGCCCGCCGCTGCGGGGCCGGGGGTGTAGCCCGCCATCAGCCAGACAGTCGCGTCATTGTTGGCGGTGACAATCTCTGGGCGCAGGCCATTCATCATCGCGATAAACGTGGCCGTGGCATCCTCGTCAGAGATATTGGCCGCGATGGTAAAGCCATCCCACCACAGGGTCGAGGCGGGCACAGAGCCGCCCCCAACGGTCGGGGCGGCGGCCAGCATGGTGTTTTGAACAACCTCTGGGCTGGAGCCTTCGTCGTCCAGAATGCCGCCCCCGCGCGAGCCCCACATATAGGCCGCCGCCAGTTGCCCGGATTCCCACAGTGCCTGCGAGGCGTTGGAATCAAAGGTCAGAAAGTCAGGATTGGCATAGGCGTTCAGCTTGGCCAGCATGTCCAGCGTGGCGATGCCCGCCGCGTTGTTGATCGTGACCTCTGCTGTGCCGGGGGCAAACAATTCGCCGCCCATCCCCATGAACATATTGACGAATTCCTCGCCAAGGTTCCACCCCGTCGCGGTGTTCATCGCGAAAGGATGCTCCATGATGCCCGCCGCGCGGATCGCCTCTAGCGTGTCCAGCAGATCCTCGTATGTGGACGGCACTTCGCGTCCGACCTGCTCCAGAATATCCTTACGCAGGTACAGATGCTGGGCGTTTGCCATAAAGGCAACAGCCATCACTTTGCCATCCACCGTTATCTGGTTCAGCTTGGGCAGATCGGGCGCATGAGCCGCGATCAGATCGTCCAGCGGGCGGATCAAACCGTCATTCATCAGCGGCACAATCGACGAATTCGCAACCACGGCGGTGGTGTATTCGGCCGGGTTCGCCGTCAGCGCGGCGACCTGAATATCGCGGTGCTCTGTGGTCTGGTTCTTGGTGACAGTGACCGTATCAGAGGCGCATTCCTCGGCCCCCGCCGCAATCGCCTGCAGCGCGGTAAAGTCGTTGGACAAGATGCTGACACGCCCGCTTTGAATGCCGCAATCGGCAAAGGCGGCGGTCGCGCAACTGGCGGCCAGCACAGCGCAAAGGGCCGTGGTCCTGGAAAAGATCATCGCGATAAAGCTCCCTGTTAGATCTGCCGTCCCCTTGATTTCGAGGCGTTGGCACGCGTGACGTCTGCAAGGCAAGACCCGGCATTCGACTCAGCCAGTCTGCCTTGCATACGTTTGCAAGAGTGAAGCATGAATTGCCGATCTGACAAGGAATTTCTTTTCACATGTCCGCCCATTATGAAGATTTATCACTTGATGCGCCCCTTTTCGTCGCTGTACGCTCTCTGCAAACGTATGCAAAAGAGGCGCAGAATTATATGGCAGAGATCCAGTTGCGCAATCTGTCTAAGCGCTGGTCAAACTTCGTCGCCGTCGATAAATTTGACCTGACAATCGCGGATAAAGAGTTCCTCGTGCTGCTTGGCCCCTCTGGTTGCGGCAAAACCACGACCATGCGGATGATCGCAGGTCTTGAGGATGTGACAGAGGGCGACATTCTGGTCGATGGCAAGCGGATCAACGATCTGGATCCCAAGGATCGTGACGTGGCGATGGTGTTTCAAAGCTATGCGCTCTACCCAAATCTCGACGTTTACGAAAACATCCGCTTTCCCCTCAAAGTGCGCAAGATCGATCCCGCGACCCACAAAGAGCGCGTAATGCGCGCCGCCGAAATGGTTGAGCTGACAGAGTTCCTGCACCGCCGCCCGTCCGAACTCTCTGGCGGACAGCGCCAGCGTGTCGCTTTGGCCCGCGCCATCGTGCGCCAGCCCAATGTCTTTCTGATGGACGAACCCCTGTCCAATCTGGACGCCAAACTGCGCGTGTCGACCCGCGCCCAGATCAAGAACCTCAGCCACGAATTGCAGGTCACCACGATCTACGTCACCCATGACCAGATCGAGGCGATGACGCTGGCAGATCGCGTCGTGGTGATGAACAAGGGTGTTGTGCAACAGGTCGGCACGCCGACCGAGATTTATGACAGGCCGACGAATGCCTTTGTCGCCAGTTTTATCGGCAGCCCCGCGATGAACCTGCTGGACGGACGGCTGGAGGACGGCACATTCCTTGCCGACCACGTCCGAATTCCGGGTCTTTCCGGCCCCGATGGTCCCGTGACGCTGGGGTTTCGCGCCGAAGACGCCAGTAGGGCGGATGAGGGGGCGCTCAGTGCACCGATTTACACTATGGAACTCTTGGGCGATGCCACAATGGTCACTCTGCGCGCCGGTGGCGGCCTCGTCTCGGTCAAAACCCACAAAGATTTTCGCGCCAAGATCGGCGCACCGTTCTCTGCCCATATCCCGCTGGAAGCCTGTCATCTGTTTGATACCAAGACTGGCCAGCGGATCACATGACGACCCATAAAAGAAGGAACAGACCATGACCATCACCCACCTCAAACAAGGCAAACCCGAAACTGAGCGTGCCGAAGATGATGCCAAGGTCCGGGCCACGGTCGAGGCGACATTGGCGCAAATTCAGACCGGCGGTGATGCCGCCGTGCGCGACCTCAGCCAGAAATTCGACGGCTACGCGCCGGATCATTTCCGCCTGACCCAATCCGAGATTGACGCGGCGATGCAAAAGGTCAGCGCGCGCGATATGGAAGACATCACATTCGCCCAGACCCAGATCCGCCGCTTTGCTCAGGCCCAACGCGCCAGCATGACCGATATCGAGGTCGAAACCATGCCCGGCGTCGTCTTGGGCCACAAGAATATCCCGGTGCAATCGGTGGGCTGCTATGTGCCGGGGGGCAAGTTTCCCATGGTCGCTTCGGCCCATATGTCGGTCCTGACCGCCTCTGTCGCGGGCGTGCCGCGCATCATCGCCTCGGCCCCGCCCGTGAACGGCGCGCCGCACCCGGCGATTGTGGCGGCGATGCAGATGGGCGGCGCGCATGAGATCCTCTGTCTGGGCGGGATTCAGGCCGTGGGCGCGATGGCCATCGGCACCGAAAGCATCGAGCCTGTGCATATGCTGGTCGGTCCCGGTAATGCGTTTGTGGCCGAAGCCAAGCGGCAATTGTACGGTCGTGTCGGGATCGACCTTTTTGCCGGGCCAACAGAGACCATGGTAATCGCTGATGACACTGTGGACGCCGAACTTTGCGCGACGGATCTGCTGGGGCAGGCGGAACACGGCTATAACTCGCCCGCCTGTCTGATCTCCAATTCGCGCAAGCTGGCCGAGGCGACGCTGGCCGAGATCGACCGCATTCTGACGATCCTGCCGACAGCAGAGACGGCGAGTGTCAGCTGGCGCGACTACGGCGATGTGATCCTGTGCGACACCTATGACGAGATGCTGACCGTGGCCAATGACATGGCCTACGAGCATGTGCAGGTGATGACGGATCGCGATGACTGGTTCCTTGAGCAGATGCACAGCTATGGCGCGCTGTTCCTCGGGGCGCGCACCAATGTGTCCAATGGCGACAAGGTGATTGGCACCAATCACACGCTGCCCACGAAAAAGGCCGGGCGCTATACGGGTGGGCTTTGGGTGGGTAAGTTTCTGAAAACCCACAGTTATCAGCGCATCACGACGGATGAGGCGGCGGCGATGATGGGGGAATATGGGTCCAGATTGTGTATGCTGGAGGGATTTGTGGGTCATGCGGAGCAATGCAACATCCGGGTGCGCCGCTATGGCGGGCGCAATGTGCCTTATGGGGCCGCAGCAGAGTAAACGCCCATGACGCCCGAGGCCCTGAAATCCGTGATCGCACCGCTGCGCGCCTCCTTGGCCTCTTGCGAGGCCGCCTCGGCGCGGGCGGCGTTGTCGGCCATCCTGTCACCGGAGGCGGTGGTGCATATGTGCCATCCGTTCGGGGATCTGAGCGGGCCAGAGGCGCTGTTTCAGACCTGCTATGCGCCGCTGTTGCGCGCGCTGCCGGATCTGGAGCGGCGCGATATGATCGTGATGGCGGGCACTACGCCGGAAGGCGCCGATTGGGTCGGCTGCATGGGCAATTATATGGGCAGCTTTCTGTCTCCCCTGCTTGGCATCCGCCCGACCGGGCATTTGGTGCATATGCGGTATCATGAGTTCTTTCGCATAGTGGATGGCGAGATCGTCGAGATGCAGGCGATCTGGGATCTGCCAGAGCTGATGGTGCAGGCTGGTGTCTGGCCGATGGCCCCCCAAATGGGGGCGTTTCTGTGCACGCCGGGTCCGCAAAGCGGGGATGGTCTGGCTGTGAACGGCGATGGCGCGCAGGCGATGACCCATGTGATTGACATGCTGACGGCCATGTGTCGTCATCCCGCTGATCCAGACCCCAAAGTGATGGAGCTTGAGCGTTATTGGCACCCACGCTTTAACTGGTACGGCCCCACGGGTATCGGCACGGCGCGCGGCATTACAGGGTTTCGCAACTGGCATCAGATCCCGTTCTTGTCGGGGATGCCGGACCGCAAACTGGACGCGATGGGCGATCTGATGTCGGCATGGATCGCGCAGGGCGAGTATGTCTGTGAGACCGGCTGGCCCAATATGCGGCTGACCCTGTCTGGGGATGGATGGATGGGGATTGCGCCCTCGGGGCGTGAGGTTTTGTTGCGGTCGCTGGATTTCTGGCGGCTTGAAGGCGGGAGAATTCGCGAGAACTGGGTGCTGGTCGATCTGCTGGATCTTTATGCGCAGGTGGGCGTGGATGTGTTTGCACGCCTTGATGCCTTCAACAAAACGCGCAGTTTGGCGGATTTGCATGTGCCGGACGGGATGACGCCGTGAGCACTGAGGCCAAGGTGACATCGCTCAGCGTGGCGCGTCTGGCGGGGGTCAGCCAATCGGCGGTCAGTCGGGTGTTTTCGGGGGCCTCGGCGTCAAAATCGACGATCAAGAAGGTCAAGGCCGCCGCTGAACAACTGGGCTATCAACCCAACTCGCTGGCGCGCGCCATGATCACCGGGCGCAGCCGGATCATTGGGCTGGTCGTGGCGTATCTCGACAATCAATTCTATCCGATCGCTCTGGAAAAACTGTCCAATGCCTTGCAGGAAAAGGGCTATCATATCCTTGTGTTCATGGCCTCGAATTCGTCCGAGGGGATCGACCAAGTCATGTCCGAACTCATGGCCTATCAGGTCGACGGGATCATCACCGCCTCTGTCGCGATGAGCTCTGATCTGACGGACCGCTGTGCGGCGGCAGGCATTGAGGTGGTGATGTTCAACCGCGCGCAGGACGGGTCGGGCCTGTCGTCAGTGACCTCTGACAATATGGCGGGGGGGCGCAAGGTTGCGGAATTCCTCGTGGCGGGCGGTCACAGGCGCATCGCCCATATCGCGGGCTGGGGCGGCTCATCGACGGGGCGCGACCGGGCGCGTGGCTTTTCCGAGGGGTTGGCCGACGCGGGGGTCGCCCCGCTGGATGTGATTGACGGCATGTACACCAGAGAGGCCGCCGCACAGGCCGCCCGCGATCTGATGGCGCGCGCCGATCCCCCCGATGCGATCTTTGTCGGGAATGACCATATGGCGTTTCCGGTGATGGACGTGCTGCGCGCAGAGCTGGGCCTGTCAGTGCCGGATGACGTCTCGGTTGTGGGCTATGATGATGTTCCGCTGGCAAGCTGGCCGGTCTATGATCTGACCTCGCTGCGCCAGCCGGTCAAACGGATGGTGGATGCGACGGTCGAGACGCTGCTGGGACAGATCGAAAACCCAAGCCGCCCGAAACAGAAAACCGAAATTGCCGGACCGCTGATCATACGCGGCTCGGCGCGTGTTCCCGAAGGATGGACGCAATGAAGGGCTTTGACGCCAAATTCCGGGATTTTCCCGATTATATCATCGGTATCACCAAGGAAATCTGGGAGGATCGCGGGATCGCGACCCTGCACCAGTATTACGCGCCTGATATTGTCGTGCGCTCGCCCGCCTCTGTGGTGGTGGGCAATCAGGGCGTGATCGCGGCGACCATGGCGACGCTGGCAGAGTTTCCCGACCGAAAGCTGTTGGGAGAGGATGTGATCTGGTCCGGCTCGCCCGAGGACGGCATGCTTAGCTCGCACCGGCTGATGTGCACCGCGACCCACACGGGTGACGGGGTCTATGGCGCGGCAAGCGGGGCAAAGCTGGCCTATCGGGTGATTGCCGACTGCCATGCAATCAACAACCAGATCAATGACGAATGGCTGATCCGCGATCAGGGCGCGGTGGTGCGTCAGCTTGGTCTGGATCCCAAGGCCTATGCGCGCGATCTGATCGCCAGCGAGGGGGGGCCAGAGGCTTGTGTACGTCCCTTTACCCCCGCCAGTGATCAGCCCGGACCCTATCAGGGTCGGGGCAATGAAAATGAGTGGGGCGCGTGTTATGGCGACGGTATGACCCGGATCATGCAGGCAGATTTCGCTGCTATCCCGAACCTTTACGACCGCGCGGTGCAAATGGAACTGCCCGGAGGACTAACCGCCCATAGCCATGACGGCGCGGATCGCTTTTGGATGGGGCTACGCGCGGCCTTTCCCGATGCGGTCTTTACCATTCACCACCAGATTGGCCGCGATGATCCGCTTATGCCGCCACGTGCGGCGCTGCGCTGGTCCCTTCAGGGGCGTCACAGCGGTTGGGGCGTCTTTGGCAAACCCACCGGGACCGAGGTGCACATCATGGGCGCAAACCACGCAGAATTTGGCCCCTATGGCGCAGGTGGCGCGCCTGCGATCCGGCGCGAATGGGTGTTGTTTGACGAAACGGCGATCTGGAAACAGATCCTGCTGCACACAGGTGAGATATGACCCTGCAAGACATGAATACGCGCATCGTGCGTTACGGAGAATTGCGCCCCTGCCGCACCGCCTTTATCGACGCCCATACGCCGGGGTCGGATCAGAAAGAGAACTTTACCATCATCGGCGGCGGTGTCAGTGAAAGTGCCGATCAGCATGTGCATATCGCCATCCCGCACGGGTTCAACATCGGTGCCGCTGGCCAGCCACCCAAATGCCGCAACTCGTTGCACACCCATCGCACGGCAGAGGTGTTTTTCGTCCTGTCAGGGCGCTGGCGCTTTTTCTGGGGGCGCTATGGCACGGCGGGCGAGGTGGTGCTGGAACAGGGTGATATCATCAATATCCCCACCGGGATTTTCCGC
>CALGTJ010000679.1 GCA_937901435.1 uncultured Rhodobacter sp.
ACTCGTTTCTCGTTCGAGTCTTTCGTTTGGATCGTTTGGCACCTTCGGATCGATTGGCTAACTGCAATTAGTCTCGAGCCGGGTGCCTACGGCACACACTCACATCAAAGAACCAAAGCGGCGGAGATTTATCGAAAGACCTAAAATCTGAGAGCCGTCCAACTTCTTTTGAGTCATACCAAGGTTGATAGCACCGTCTGATACTTGGGTGCATTTTAGCATATCGTTGAGAACGCGTTCCTACTCTTCGCTCCATTGGATTTTTAAGCTTCCGGCTGGAGGTTTAGTCGCGAGGAATTCTGACACTTCTTCCAAAGATGATCTGTGCGAAACCACCTGATCTGCATGCGAACCCAAGCCTGCGATAACCTCCAACGCGCGGGGGATGTTGTGGTTTAGGGAATGCGATCCGGCAAGGGTCAGTTGGCGTCGGAAAACCTCGAAAGGAGAGATTTCGATCCGTGCATTAGACGGGCAAACACCGAAGTACAAACCCTTGCCACCGTTGGCCATGTAGCTTGTCAGCTTAGCGGCAACCGCTGGTACGCCGGTAGCCTCAACCACTAGGTCAGCACGGCTTTGCCATTTGTCTAGGTTGGCTGAACCGGACGCGACGGCCTCAAAATCAAAACCTTCGGCCAACGCAAGTCGGCTTTCGGAGATGTCGGCAAACGCAACCTTAGACACCCCTTGCGCGCGCAGGGCCATGCCCATCAACAGCCCCATCGGTCCTGCGCCGAAGATAAGTGCCTCTTCCATCCAAGGGGCGTGAACGGCATTGATACCGTTTAGGACACAGCCCATCGGCTCTGCCAAGGCACCGCATGAAAAGCTGATGTCGCCGATGGGGTGAACGTTGTCGACACTGACAAGGCTCAGGCCCGCAAAGCCACCATGTGTCGTCACGCCGTACGCGCTGAGGTTATCGCAAAGATGCGCCCAGCCACGTTGGCATGCGCGACATGTGCCGCATTCGAAATTGGGATCAACCGCGACACGATCGCCTGTTTTTACGGTCGTGACATCCGAGCCAGTCTCGACCACCACACCCGCATATTCATGACCCGGCACAACTGGGAATGCGCCTGTGCCGTAGTTGTCTTTGAGAACTTCGTAGTCGGTGTGACAAATGCCACTGGCTTTGACCTCGACCACCACATCATCTGGACCCGGTTTTGGGTCAGGTAGAGAGGTGAATTGAACCTCATTCTTGGCGGTAAACAGAACGGATTTCATAGGGCTTATCCTTGAACGTTTGTGCGAAGTGCAGCATCTAGGCCGTCTGCCCAGATCAGCGACAACCAGTGCGAAAAGCTGGCTTGGAAAGCTGCATTGTCTGCGAGGTCACCATAGAGATCACGCTGGTTCAACCATGCAAGCGGATCAGCCTTCGCGGCTTTGGCGGCTGCGTTGAGGCTGTCCCAGATCGGATCGTTTGGCTCGATAACCGAGCCATTCTCGCGGGTGCCTTCGCACATGCGCGCCCAGATAGCTTGCGATAAGGCAAGGCCGTCAAAGGGATCGCCCTTTACCAGCGCATCGTGCAAGGTGGGCAGGATGAAACCGGTCTGGCGTGACGATCCATCAAAGGCGACACGGCGCACTGTATCGATAATCTCTGGGTTGGAAAAACGGCTATCGATCAAATCAACATAAGCCGCGGGCGACATTCCAGGCACAGGATCAACCTGAAGCGCAATCTCGGTCCCGGCGGTCTTGCGGAAGAAATCCCCGATCAAGGGATGCGTCATGCAATCTGCGATGAACTCGATCCCTAAAATCTCGCCTGCGTCGGCGATCAACTGATGACCACCGTTCAGGATACGAATTTTCATCGCCTCAAAGCTGTGAACATCGTCCGTGAACTTCGCACCCACCCTGTCCCAATCAGGACGACCGGCGCAAAATTTATCCTCTATGACCCATTGGCGAAAGTTCTCGTGCGTCACCGGGGCCGCATCTTCAATACCAAATGTTTTGACCAGCTCTAGTTCCTTAGGGCCTGTCGCTGGAACAATGCAATCGACCATCGAGTTCGGAAACGTGCAATGCGCATCAATCCATTCCGCCAAATTCTGCTCAGACAGCCGTGCCAGAGACACCAGTGTTTGTCGTAATGTATCGCCATTGCCTTGAAGGTTGTCACAGCTTTGAGCGGTAAATGGGCTAGTGCCTGCGTCACGGCGGATTTTCAAAGCGGCAATCATTGCGCCAAAGGCAGTTCGCGGACGATTAGGATACGCGGCGTCGTGTTTGATATCGGCATGGTTGGCGTCGAACGCTTTGGTAACTGGATCGATGTAATAACCACCTTCGGTCACGGTTAGCGCGACGATGCGAATTGCGGGGTCGGCCATCTGAGCAATGAGGGCTGCATTGTTTTCCTCAACCGGAACGAACCCAATCATTGAGCCGACGACCTCGGCGGAGCGTCCCTTGGGGTCAAGTTTGATCAGAGTGGTCAGGTAGTCTTGATCTTTCAGGCGCAACCGTTGCGCTTCGTCGCATGCGCGCACGCCTGCGCCGATGATGCCCCAATCCATGGCCTGACCACCTTGCATCAGGCGATGTAAATACCACGACTGGTGTGCGCGATGAAAGTTTCCAAGGCCAATGTGGACGACTCCAGGTGTTATCACCGAGCGGTCGTAGGTCGGGGCCGCGACCTCTGCCGGAAAGTTGCCCAAAGATGCGTTGCAAAGTGCCGACATCAGCTCATCCAATTCCCGCCGTCGACATTCAATGTCTGGGCAGTAATGTAGCGTGCCGCATCTGAAGCCAGAAAAACGCAAGGATCTGCCACGTCGCGGGGATCGCCCATGCGACCCAAGGGAACGGCCTCGCTAACTTCGCGCTTCTTTTGACCTTTTGGTTTGTTCTCGTAGGCAGCAAATTGAGCGTCCACAACCTCCCACATTGGCGTATCAATTACACCGGGGGCTATGGCGTTGACGCGAATGTTGTCAGTGGCGAGTTCTAACGCCAACGATTGGGTGACAGAAATCACGGCCGCCTTGGTCGAGCAATAAAGCGTGATGTTTGGCTCGCCCCGGCGCCCGGCCTGACTTGAAAAGTTGATGATAGAACCACCGCGGCGTTTTTTCATCAAAGGTACAACCGCTTGGCATGCGAAGATCGTACCACCAACATTGACGTCATATTGGCGGCGGTAATCTTCTGGCGTGATTTTATCGAGCGATGCCATGTTGAAGATGCCAGCGTTATTGACCAGTATGTCGACCCCGCCCCAGGCTTGTTCAACTTTCGCAACGCCCTCAGCGATAGAGGCAAGGTTGGTGACGTCCATCTTAACGGCCATGCCGCCAACGGCCTTAGCAGTGTCTGCCGCATCATCTTCGCGTAAATCAGCCACGGCAACTGAGCTTCCAGCCTCGGCCATAGCTTCACATATGGCACGACCTATCCCACGCGCACCCCCAGTGACGAGCGCGATCTTCCCATCCAGAATACTCATGAAATGCGTAGCCCATCTGCGCCAAACTTGTGGATCAAATCAGGGTTTGGTGTCAGGTAGATGGTATCGCCGAAATATGCGTCCACTTCACCACTTGCACGCACTGTGATGGGTTCTGCGAACCCGTCGACAGTCACATGCAGGAATGTATCTGACCCAAGGTGCTCGGACACGCCGACAGTACCTTTCCATTCGCCGCTTTCTTTGGACACCAGCAAATGTTCTGGACGGATACCGATTGTGTGCGCATCAAATCGCTGCGCTTCGGATCCTTCGATCAGGTTCATTTTCGGTGACCCGATAAAGCCCGCGACAAACTTGTTGCGTGGGGTACGGTACAATTCTAGCGGGCTGCCAACCTGTTCGATCACACCGGCCTGCAACACAACGATCTTATCGGCCATGGTCATCGCTTCGACCTGGTCGTGGGTCACGTAGATCATTGTTGTGTCGAGTTTTTTGTGCAGCTCTGAGATTTCCATGCGCATACCGACGCGCAGCGCAGCGTCAAGGTTCGAGAGCGGCTCGTCAAACAAGAACGCCGCAGGTTCGCGGACAATCGCTCTGCCAATCGCCACACGTTGACGCTGACCGCCAGACAATTGGCCGGGCTTGCGATCCAGATAATCGGTCAGGTTCAAAGCCGCCGCAGCCGCATTGATCCGCTTGGTTTGCTCATCCTGGCTCAGCTTCGCCATGCGCATTGGGAAGGCGATATTCTTGCGAACAGACATGTGCGGATAGAGCGCGTAGGATTGAAACACCATCGCCAGACCGCGCTTGGCAGGTGGGGTGTCGGTGGCGTCTTGTCCATCAATCTCGATATTTCCCGATGTCGTATCTTCAAGTCCTGCGATCAAACGTAGCAAAGTCGATTTACCGCAACCTGAAGGGCCAACGAAGACAACGAATTCTCCATCCTCGACAACTAGATCCAGTGGTGGAATGACTTCTATGTCACTGAATTTCTTCTGGACTTGCTTGAGCTCTATTCGTCCCATTTTCTAATTCCTTACTTAACAGCACCGAAGGTCAGGCCCCGGACAAGTTGTTTCTGGCTGAACCAACCCATGATGAGGATCGGCGCGATGGCCATAACCGACGCGGCGCTCAGCTTGGCGTAGAATAGGCCTTCGGGGCTTGAATAGCTGGTAATAAATGCCGTTAGTGGAGCAGCCTTTGCAGCTGTCAAGTTGAGCGTCCAAAACGCTTCGTTCCAAGCCAGAATAATGTTCAACAATATGGTCGAAGCCATGCCTGGAATAGCCATTGGCGTCAGAACGTAAAGAACCTCTTCGCGCAAAGTCGCACCATCCATACGGGCAGCTTCCAAAATTTCACCGGGAATTTCTTTGAAATATGTGTAAAGCATCCAGATGATAATCGGCAGGTTGATAAGCATCAAAACAATGGTCAAACCAACGCGCGTATCGAGCAGGTTAAAGTCGCGAAACAGCAAATAGATCGGAACCAACACGCCCACCGGCGGCAGCATCTTTGTAGACAGCATCCACATCAGCACGTTCTTGGTGTGCTTGGACGGCACAAAGGCCATAGACCATGCAGCCGGAATCGCGATCAAGAGCCCGAGAAACGTTGAACCTAGTGAGATGATGACCGAATTTGAGAAGTGCTTGAAGTAATCAGACCGCGCCTGAACCGTGCTAAAGCTTTCCATCGTCCAGTCCGAGCTGAACAAAACCTCCAAGGGTGCACGAATTGCGTTTTCTTCTGTTTTGAGAGAGAGGACGACAATCCAAAGGATTGGGAAGAACATTAAGAACCCAATTGTGCCTGCGATGGCTGTGTTGATTGTCTTGGTCTTGTTTGAGACTGCGCGTGCCATAGTCCGTACTCCCTCAAGCGTCCAGGTTCTTGCCGATCATCCGCATCAGGAAGATCGCAACGACGTTGGCTAGGATAATGGCGATTACACCTCCCGCGCTGCCCATGCCGACATCAAACTGCAACAACGAAGAGACGTAGATCAGGTAGGTCAAATTGGTCGTGGCTGTCCCCGGGCCACCGTTTGTGGTCACCAGAATTTCTGCAAAAATCGACAGCAAGAAGATGGTTTGGATCAAGATCACAACCGTAATCGCGCGCGCCAGATGCGGCAGCATGATAAAGAAAAAGCGGTTCCACCAGTTCGCCCCGTCCATCTCTGAAGCTTCCAGCTGCTCTTGGTCCAGCGATTGCAGAGCAGTCAAAAGGATGAGCGTCGCAAAGGGCAGCCACATCCACGAAACGATAAACGTGATTGAGGCGAGCGGGTATTGTCCAAAGAAATCGATCGGGGGGAAACCAAGGCCCGTCACGATACGCCCAAAGATTCCGTTGACCGGATTCATGAACATGTTTTTCCACACCAGCGCAGACACAGTTGGCATCACAAAGAAAGGCGCGATGACCATGATACGAATCAGGCCGGTGCCAAACATAGGCCTGTCCAGCAGCAACGCGGCACACAGGCCGCCGATGGTTGTAATCAGAAGGACACCACTAACCAACACAAGAGTGTTCTTGATGGCATCGGTAAAGCTGGGGTCAGTGATGAACCAATAATAGTTATCCCAACCAGCCCAAGCGCCAGAACCAGGTTGAAGCAGATTGTAATAGAGAAACGAGAAATAGATCGTCATGCATAGAGGCACCAACATCCAGCCAAGGAGAAGCAGCACCGCAGGCGAGATCATTAGACGAGCAGCTGAACGAGATGCTTTTGTGGCCATGTATTTCGCCCTCCCAAAACGAAATGCGTATCAACACTTGAGGAACGGCCCACGAAAGGCCTTTGCAAAAATGTTAATGGATTAGCTAGAGAGTTTGAAGTGGGCCAAAGTCAGTGACCTCGGCCCAATCAGAAATTGCGATTACTTGATGTAACCTGCCTTTGTCATTTCGCGCTGTGCGAATGCTTGGCTGTTGGCCAATGCTTCTTCAACAGAAGACTGACCAGCTAGAGCCGCTGCGACTTGCTGACCAACGTAGTTACCAATGCCCTGGAACTCAGGGATCGCTACGAACTGAACGCCGGTGTAAGGCGTTGGCAGAAGTGTTGCGTCTGCTGGGTCAACAGACAAGATAGCGTCCACTACAGCTGGCGCGAAAGGTGCGGCTTGGATGCGACGCGCATCTTCTTCAACCGACTGACGTGTACCCGAAGGAACAGCAACCCAACCTTTGGATTCGCCAACCATTTCGAAATACTCTTTCGATGTGCCCCACTTCAGGAAGCTTTTCGCAGCGTCGACTTTTGTTGAGCTTGCTGGGATCGCAAGAGCCCAAGACCAGAACCAGCCAGTACCTTTTGCAGTTGCCTGCATTGGCGCTTTTACGAATTCTGTTTTGTCAGCAACGGAAGATGTCGCTGGGTTACGAACGTCGCCAGCAGCGGATGTCGCGTCAACCCAAGTTGCGCATTTGCCGTCTTTGAACAAAGCACGGTTTTCGTTGTGACCGTTTGCAGATGCACCGGGAGGGCCCGAGTTAAGCATCAGATCAACGTAGTAAGTGACGGCAGCGTTCCACTCTGGACTGTCCAGCTGTGGTACCCAGTTTTCGTCGAACCAGCGTGCGCCGTAAGCGTTTGCAAGGGTACCAACGAACGCCATGTTCTCACCCCAGCCGGCTTTACCGCGCTGACAGGTACCATACATTCCGTTGTCTGGATCGTGAACGGCAGCAGCCAATTCCGCGAACTCAGTATATGTGATTTGCTCTTGTGGCATCTCTACGCCAGCCGCCTCGAAGACGTCTGTGCGGTAGAAAGTGAACGATGTTTCGGAATACAGCGGCAGGGCGTAGAGATTGCCGTCTGCAGACAAACCGTTGCGAACCAGTTGAAACACGTCTTCTAGATCATAATCCGCGTCGTCCGCAAAATCGTTCAATGGTGTCAACCAACCGTTAGCACCCCAGATCGGTGTTTCATAAGCACCAATGAACATGATGTCGAAAGAACCGCCGTTCGTCGCAATGTCTTGCGTTGTACGCTGGCGCAGAACGTTTTCTTCCAAAACAACCCAGTTGATTGTGTTGCCAGTTGCTTCTTCCCACTTCGGAGCAAGCTCTTGCATGGTGATCATGTCCGCGTTGTTAACGGTCGCGATTGTGATTTCTTCTGCTGAAGCCGTGGATGCGATCGTCGCGGCGAGGCTAAAGCCGACTGCTGTGTTCAGCAATGTGCGTTTGATAGACATCAGTGTCCTCCCTTTAATAACACCCGCAGACAATCGCGCAGGATCGGTAACGAGTCAAGAAATATTTACACATGTAAAAGACTAAAAATGTGAATCCTCAAACCTTTATGGCGATCTAACTATGCCGATTCGCGAACTTTCAGGGACGACTCCTCAAAGCTTGTCGATTTTTCTGCGTCATGCTCGCCTAGAATGCGCTCCACCAAAACCTTTACGCTTGTGTTGCCAATCCCGTCGATATCTTGACCCACAGTTGTTACCGCCGGGAACATATATTGACTCAAAGGATGGTCATCATGTCCGGCAATTCTGAGTCCGCTATGACCATCAGTTGAGCGCGCGAAAAGACCATGCTTGTTGGCCGCTCTTATAGCCCCAATAGCAATACGATCATTGGCGCAAAGAATAGTGTCAGACATATGTCGCCCGTGGCTGAAATGGGCATCCATAACATCAAGCCCAAACGCCTCAAATTGCCAAGATTCTGCCGCGCCACGTGTCTCGACAAACTTAGGTTCAAATCCCAATCTATGGGCCGATTCGATATAGGCCGCTTCACGTTCAAGCGCGTTGTTGTTCAATTTCGGCATGCCTAGAAAAATCGGAGAAGTTCCTGTTCGATCAAGATATTCTACAATGACAGCAATACTTTGTTTGTTATCAGTGCCGACGAAATCTGTTCCAGGAACATCCTCTTCAGGTCGAGAATCCACAAATACAATCGGGAAATCAGCGCGTGCAGACCGGAAAGTTTCATTCGAACTCTCTAACCCTAATGGCGCGATAATGGCGCCATCCGCATTCATGGATCGCAAGCGCGCCACAGCCTGAATTTCACCCTCCGCATTCCCGTCTGAGCCTTGGGTGATAACAGTGTAGCCCTCGGCACGCGCGGCACTCTCAATAGCTTCCAAAAGACTGGTCAAAAACAGGTCGTTGTAATGCGGAACAATGACGCCGATTAGACCAGACGACTTTCTGTTTTGCCGCGTGGCGATAAAGTTATAGACGTAGTCCACCCCTTCAAGACGCGCTTTGATTTTGTCGGAAGTAGAAGCGCGCACACTGTCAGGGTCTTGAAAATAGCGCGACAAGGTTGGGCGTGAAATACCGATGATCTCAGACAGCTCTTTCATAGTCGAAATTTTCTGCTTAACTTTAGTCATCAGACGGGCCTCCTCTCCCGAACTCCCACCTGAACTCGATATCGGGCGCAGTGAGTATGTCGAACTTTGACACATGTAAAAATTTTGTCTAGACAGAATTTCAAAGGGAGAGATTCATGTCTAGGACAAAAACAATTGCGACCGTCGGGGAAATGCTTGTCGAATTTGTATCTCACGACCGCAATTGCGCTCTCGAGAAAATTTCGGACTATTCCGGCCCATATCCCAGCGGTGCCCCGGCCATCTTTCTAGATCAAGTCGCTCGAATGGGAGCACCAACCGAAATGATCGGTGGCGTTGGCGATGATGGGTTTGGACTCTCAGTGTTAAACCGACTCAAAGAGGATGGCGTCGGCACGGACGGCGTAACAGTCTCTCCAAATCTCAGCACTGGCGTCGCATTCGTGTCCTACTATGACAGTGGCGACCGCGACTTCATCTTCCACCTTGCCGGAACGGCGGCGGACGCATTCGACGTGCCGCTATCCCTTCTGGATCCAAAAAACACCTTTCTGCATGTCTCGGCCTCATCGCTTGGTGCTGCATCGATGCGGGACAAAATCATGGAAGTGGTGCGCAGTGTTTCAGATGGAGGGGGTCTGATTTCTTGCGATCCGAACGCCCGCACCGAACTTATGATAGATCCTGCTACGCGAAAGGCGATGCACGACGTCATGGAGCGAAGCTATTGCCTACTACCCTCCACTAGCGATCTTGAATTCCTGTACCCCGACCTTTCTGAGGATGCTGCCATTGATAAGCTCCTGAACGCCAAGGCCGAGATCGTTACGATCAAACGCGGTGCGGCTGGTGCAACAGTTGTTGGCTATGGCGAGCGACATGATTTCCCAGGCCATACGGTTGAAGAGATTGACCCAACAGGTGCTGGCGATTGTTTCTGTGGCACCTTTGTCTCGCTTTTGGCGCAAGGTGCTTCGTTGTTTGAGGCTGGTCAGCGCGCCAATGTGGCGGGCGCTATCGCCGTCACGCGCCGAGGCCCAATGGAGGGCAATTCCACGCTTTCTGAGATTACGACATTCCTTTCCAACATGACGTCCAAGGAGCTCTCTGCATGAGCCTTATTCACGACCTTATCGCCCGCAACCGCGCTGGCGAGCCCGTAGGCTTGCCTTGTTTTTGCACTGCAAACGAACATGTCCTGCGTTCAGTTCTCGCTTATGCCGCCGAGACAGGGCTGCCAACGGTGATCGAGGCCACGAGCAATCAGGTTAACCAAAACGGCGGCTACACCGGCATGACGCCAAAAGACTTTATGACTTGGCTCGAGGGCATGGCTGCAGAGGCAGGTGTGCCAATGGATCAATTGATCCTTGGTGGCGATCACCTTGGCCCGAACCCTTGGAATTCTGAGCCGCTTGAACAAGCGATGGAAAAAGCCCGCGAAATGGTGAAGTTATATGTTGAGGCAGGGTTCACCAAGATCCACCTCGACGCAAGTATGGCCTGCGGTGGCGAGCCGAACCCTAGTTTCGCACAAATCGCCGATCGCGCCGCTGATCTGTGCGCTGTGGCCGAGGCGCATGCGCCTGATTCTACTAAGCTGATCTACATCATCGGCACCGAAGTTCCGATACCGGGCGGCGAAATCGAAGAACCCGACGCGCTGGATGTTACCTCGGTTGACCGGTTTGTCGACACTATCCGCACGCACCGAGAGGCATGGACGGCCCGCGGTCTTGACGCCGCCTGGGGCCGCATCGTGTCAGTCGTCACGCAACCTGGCGTAGATTTTGGCCACACCTCGATCTACCCTTTCGAGCCAGAGAAAGCCCAGCCTTTGGCCAACGCGATCCTATTTGAAGCCGGCTTGACCTATGAGGCCCATTCCACGGATTATCAAACGACAAAAAGCCTAGCTGATCTAGTCCACAGCCACTTCTTTTTCCTCAAAGTAGGTCCTGAACTGACCTTCCGTTTCCGCGAAGCTGTTTGGGCCTTGGCGCAGATTGAGGAAGAGCTTGAGGTCCAGAACCCGTCTAATATCCGCTCTGTCATGAACGATCAAATGGCGACCCATCCGGGCAATTGGCAGAACTATTACAGCGGAACCGAGGACGAACTTCGCATCCAAAGGATTTACAGCTATAGTGACCGTATCCGCTATTACTGGGCGAATGACACGGTTTCTGCGGCCCTGAGCATTCTCATCGACAATCTGAAATCCAAACCAATCCCCGAGACCGTCGTTTCACAAGAGTTTACAGGCCTCGAATTTGGCGACATGCCGAACGATCCGAACGACTTGATCCAACAACAGGTACAACGCTGTATCCGTCGGTATTTCGAGGCATCTGGGCACTGAAAGTAAAACTGTAATTGAAACGAATCTGACGGCCAGATCGAACAAAGTTAGGTAGAAAACCGGCATGCAGAAATGCACGGTCGTTCGTTTTCTTCTCTCCCTGTGATTTTTATACGCAGTAAGATCATTGAACCGCTTTAGCGTGCAACGGCACGTGCCGTTCAGCTGACCGCTTCGGTAACGCTAGCAGCTTCAAGGTAATAGGCGCGCCGCACATGCGAACACTTTCTGCGTCAGCACACGCTGCAAGTGCATCAGGCTGGTTTGTCTTAGGTTTGTGGCTGCTGTCAGCGCGAGCTGCAGCGGCGATAAATCTGACAAGGAGGAAAGCGCGGGCTGTTTTGGTGCTATGGGGATTGTGACTTACTGCTGCGTTGTTCGATGCATTGAACAACGGTTTTGATGGTCTTGATAAGCATGTGGCAGTTGGTTTTCACAGTCTGACCTTGCCATCTGGGCCTTCGTGTCGCCCCCATTTACCTGACTTGGGTCCACCTGTGGGAAGTTGGCTGCAGTGATTGGTCCGGCGCATAGACATAAGAGCGGCGGGTATAAACAGTTCGTCATGC
>CALGTJ010000680.1 GCA_937901435.1 uncultured Rhodobacter sp.
TATTTAGCTTGGTTGCAGCACTGGCGATTGATCCCAGTCTTCCTGCGGCTTCAACATAACGCAGCTGCTTGAGGGTGAAATTCAGCATTGGGCCTTCCATTATAAAAAGAAATTTATTGAAACGGTAAAAGTATTTTTTGAATAATTGACTGTACCATATGATAGGTTAATGGCAGTATTAATTTTAAGGTCGCATTATGACCACGACAATTTTTCAGCAAAAAATAATCACCATGGATCCCTCTCGACCCGAGGCGACCCATGTGGCGGTAAAAGAGGGCCGCATTCTTGGTGTGGGGGGGCTGGCAGAGCTTAAGGCTTGGGGAGCCTACAGTCTCGACGAGCGGTTTGCAGATAAAGTTCTGATGCCGGGATTTGTCGAGGGTCATGCTCATGCGATGGAGGGCAGTTTCTGGCGTAAAACCTACTGTGGTTATTTTGACCGGATGGACCCAGAGGGAAAAATCTGGTCGGGATTGACAACAATTGAGGCCGTCTTGGGGCGTTTGTCTGAGGCCGAGCAGCAGCTAGATGAGTGTGATGCGCCGCTGTCTGGTTGGCAACTAGATCCAATTTACATGGGGAACCAACGTCTGTCGCGGCGTGATCTTGACCGTGTGTCCGCCACGCGGCCCATCGGGATTCTGCATGCGTCTGGACATATATTGAATGTGAATACCAAAGCTCTTTCATTGGCGGGTTTGCTTACCTCTGGTATTAATCATCCGGGTATTCCGCTGGATGATGATGGCCTGCCAACAGGAGAGTTAAAGGGGCCAGAAGTGATGATGTCGGTCGCAGGCTATGTTGGGTTTGACCGGTCGCTGACCGATGCAGATGCGCAGGGGTTGCAGGATTTCGCAAAACTTTGCGTGCGTGCAGGTGTGACAACAGTGACAGATCTGGCATCGCGGCTGAGCGATGAGACTGTTGAGATGATGGAAAAGATTACGAGTGCGGCAGATTTTCCAGCACGTTTGGTCCCACTAAAATTTTTTATTGGCCTGTCGCCCAAAGACTTGGTCGCACGGGTTCGCAAACTGGCAAAACGATCCACTGACCGGTTGCGGTTGGGAAAAATCAAAATTGTTGCTGATGGATCTATTCAGGGATTTTCAGCTCGGATGCGCTGGCCTGGATATTATAATGGTGCCCCGAACGGGCTTTGGTATATCACCCCGGAGCAACTGTCAGAAATCTATCATCTGGCGTTGCAGGCGGGGGTTCAGGTACACACCCATACCAATGGCGATCAAGCCATTGACTTGGCGCTGGAAATGCTTGGTACAGCCCTTATGGCGCACCCCCATCGCGACCACCGCTTTACCCTGCAACATTGCCAACTGGCCGATCGCGCCCAATTTCGCCGGATGCGGACTTTGGGTGTGTGCGTAAATCTGTTTGCCAATCACCATTTTTACTGGGGGGATGCGCATTACGCTTTGACTGTGGGCCCCGACCGCGCCCTGCGGATGAATGCCTGTCGCACCGCATTGGATCAACGCGTTCCAATGGCAATCCATTGCGACGCGCCAGTGACCCCGTTGGGGCCACTTTTTACGGCGTGGTGTGCGGTTAACCGGCGCACTGCTTCGGGACGGGTGCAGGGAGCAGCTGAGAAGATCACTGTCGCCGAGGCTCTTTACGCGATCACCTTGGGAGCGGCCTATACGCTGCAACTTGATCACGAGGTTGGCTCGATCGAGGTCGGAAAACACGCTGATTTCGCTGTGCTTGAAGCCGACCCCTCGGCGGTCGAGGATGCACGCCTGAAAGATATTGGCGTTTGGGGGACCGTGCAGGGGGGGCGGGTTTTTCCAGTCACTGCGCTGTGATAAAAGCAGTGAGACGCATGTCTACTGGGGTGCCGCTTACTTTACCCGTCACGGTGATCGGCGGCTATCTGGGGGCTGGTAAAACCACTCTGATCAATCACCTGTTACGCACTGCCAATGGCATGCGTCTGGCAGTCTTGGTCAATGAATTTGGGGCTCTTTCGATTGATGAAGATCTCATAGAGGCTGAACAGGACGATATTATCTCGATCGCAGGCTGCTGTATTTGTTGTTCGTTCGGGGATGACCTTTCGGCTGCTTTGATGGATATATGTGCGTTCAAGCCGCCTCCAGATCATATTTTAATCGAGGCCTCAGGCGTGGCGATACCTGCAGCGATTGACACCAGCTTAACCGTTCTGCCGGGGGTTCAATCGAGGGGTATCGTTGTGTTGGTCGATGCAGAGACTGTGAAGACGGCGTTTGAAGACATCTATATTGGTGACACTGTGCAGCGCCAACTGGCCGAGGCAGATCTTTTGATCGTCAACAAGATTGATTTAATCGAAGGCCCTGAGCGGACCAGCTTAGAGCATTGGCTGACGCAAAAGGCGCCGCAGGCCCGGCAGGTGCCAGCCAGACATGCCAAGGTGCCGCTTGATGTTATATTGGGGGGCGTTGCGCGCAAGCGTCCTGCGGGTGTGGCGGATCACGCGGTGACGCTGTTCGATAGTTTCGTGTTTAGGCCGAAAGCAGGCACTGACGCTGTCCTATTGGCACAGGCGTTGGCCAGTCAAATGTATGGGGTAATTCGTGCAAAAGGATTTATCTGCAATCAAGATGGCCGCTATACGCTGTTGCAAGTGGTTGGATCGCGCTGGCAGCTTGCCGCGGTGCCAGAGGGAAATGCCCCCCATAGTGATTGCGCGATCATCTGTATTGGCCTGCGAGGTCGGTTGGATAAGAATGGGCTCATGCGTTTGTACAGTTAGGGGACTGGGGCAATTTAGGCTGATATCAGCCAGTGGGTGAATGGAATCAGCTTGTCCCGTCGGATACGGCTTGGGTTAATGATCGCCGCGCCTCATCAAGATGGCGTTTCATTGCATCGGCCGCCTGTTCCGGTTGCCGTGCGGCAATGGCATTGAAGATTTCGCGATGTTGGCGGTTGTAGCTGTCCACCATGGGCGGAGTGAGCGTCAGATTGCGCATTCTCTCCCATTGCTTGTGGGCGCGAACGCTATTGATTTGCTGAACCACCCATATCAGAATCGAGTTTTCGGTGGTCTCGGCCAGCAGCACGTGAAAGGCCGCATCTGCAGTGGCAAATTTAATCATGTCATCGTTGCAGTTTTCCATCTCGAGCAAAAGTGATTCGGCCTGTTCAAGGTCACGTCCGGTCGCTTGGAGCACTGCCAACCGACAAATATGGGGCTCAAGAGCGAATCTGGCGTCGATCAATTCAAGCGGGCGGGCCTGGTCAATTCCCGTAATGTTACGAGTTTTATGTTGGTGAATGAAATAGCTGCCACTGCCGGGTTTGATTTCGATCAACCCCCTATCTTCGAGCAAAGAAAGTGCCTGCCTGATCGTTCCCCTTGCACATCCAAAACGTTCTAAGAGCTTGCGTTCCGAAGGCAATCTTTCTTTCTGTAGATAAACATCTGCAAGAATTTCACGCGTGATTTCCCCAGCGATTTCAACAGCACCATATTTCATTTTATTGTATCCCGACCGTATGACTCTTATGTACCAAAAATGTACCAAATAAAAAATTTAAGTGCAATAAAAAATTAAATTTCAATTTTTCGTCCAAAATACGTTGTATTAGTGTGTAAAATAGATAAAATGTCAAAAGTGCTGTATTATTGGTTTATTTTTGGTACAAATCAGACTTGTGAACAGGAGATCGGGCATGGCCTTTCCCAAACACGCG
>CALGTJ010000681.1 GCA_937901435.1 uncultured Rhodobacter sp.
TGGGCGACCCTGGAATCGAACCAGGCGTGCGTCTCCGCGAGGGAGTTACAGTCCTTCGGTTTCCCCTATAATAATAGGTATTGTCACTTACTTAATCCAGACAAATTCCAGAACCTTACCAATAATGACCGCAATCTGAACTGCTATCATCAGTATCTCACAGCTTATTCTGGAGGGACAAGGATGTAGCCACGACCACTGAAGACTGTGCCGTGCCCTATATACCCAGCGCCGCGGTCTTCGACGGCTACACCACTACCAGCCCCGCGGCTGTCCGTCAGTCGGCCAAGAAGACGCATCCACCCCCATACCCGCCTGGATCGGTCTGGCCATGCCCGTCGTCTATCCCGGGACCCAGAGAGAAATGCACAAGGCAAAATGCAATGTTTGCTGCTGGAAGACACACAGAGGAAATGGGTTCCGCAAATCGTGGCCAGTGACAAGGTTATCGACTAAAGTGGCTAACCTGACGGTCAGGATTTCAATCAGAAGGATATTGTCGATGTCTTCATCGGAGAAGAAGCCGCAAGGCAAAACGGTTTCCCCCCGCCTATCGAAGGAAACGCAGGACGTGCCGCTGGACTTACAGACGTGGACGTTCGACCCGATGCCGGGCAAACTGGACAACCTGAGACAGGCGGTCAACGACGGGATACCGGGGTCGAAGGAGGCCCTGAAGGCGGCGGAACAGATGGAAGAGATGGTGAAACACTTGCAAGGGCGGTAGAGCCTGAGCAAACAATCGCTCGCGGTTTCGAACCGTCTGCCTTCATGCAGAAATACGATATCCCTGATCGCCTATGGCTGCGCTCAGCTTTGAACCTGTTGTACGGCGACGGTGCGCCTGCCCAGCCGCTTGGGACCAACCCCCGCCCCGGATGGCTTGGGGCCCGCCCTCGACCAGTTCACTATGGGACCCGCTCGCATATCTAAGCCGTATTTTCGGTTGTTTACTCACAGCAAGCACCAATGCGCCACAATAATTTAGCGACCACCATGGGTCTCGAATTTAAATGATTGCGTGCCCAATGACTTGCTATCAATTCATCGGTGGAGCAAATTGCGAGTCAGGCAAGGTGGCCTGATGATCTCGGAAATCAAAATACCCAGGGAGGAAGAACATGAAAATTCTCGTCACCGGGAATTGCCAGGCCCGGCCGCTTGGGAGTTTGCTGTCCAAAAGCACGTCGCATGAGGTCCTCGAGCCCATTATCCTGCATCTGTCTAATGCAGCCGAGCAAGACGCCCATATGGAACGGATCGCCCAAGCGGACTTTATTCTTGCACAGGCCACAGCCCCGGTGTTTCAACCCGCGCACTTGCGGTCTGATGTGCTGCAAGAGCAGTTTGCCGGTCGGGTGGTTGTCTGGCCCAACGTATTTTTCGTCGGCCAGCATCCCTATCTGCGCTATCTGACCCACGCCCAGGCCGGGCGCGTCCTGGGTCCGATGGAGGCGACCCATGACATACGGGTTGTAAACGCCTGGTTTCGAAGCCGCCAGGGCCTGTCCTTTAACGAAAGCATGACGGAGCCAGGCTATGAACAAAGGGTCTATGATACCTCGCTGCGCGACTTGCGCGGTCGCGAGTCCAAATGCGATGTAGCGATCAGCGATCTGATTGAAGCGCATTTCGAAGACCGGCAGCTGTTCTTCACTTTCAACCACCCCTCCCTTTTTCTTCTGACCCGTCTTGCGGAACGTGTCCTGGACCGGGTCGGTAAAGCGCAAACCATCGATGTGGGCGATATGAAGGAACCTTTGGGTCAGTTCCGGCCGCCCTGGCGCTTTTCGGATGGTACCGCCCTGCGTGGGCGCGCTATCGATCTGAGCACCGCAGGCGAGGTCAAGCTAGGCCCACCCCGCCGCTATAGCCAGCGGGAGTTCGAAGAGACATCCTTTGCCTGCTATGACCATCTTGCAGCCCAGATGGACCCCTCGGCCCTGCGCATGACACCTAGGTATTAGGGCCGGATTGTACAGAAGCGTGGGGGACGTCCGACTATCGGTTTGTGCTGTATTGTGTTTCTGCCTACGGTAACGCCAACATAAATCCAGTGGGGGTGCCCAAAAATGTCGACGACAGAAAGCTCTGCAATGACATCAGAGATATTTATTGGCTGGGTTCATTGTCACCTTACCGCGACCGCTCCGGATTTCGACTTTAAGCATATTTCTCAACGGGGACTGGACGAGGCCCTGTTCACCCTGAAAGAGGCGGAGCAGGTCAGCCTCCACGGCGTGCTCCCGTCCTGGCTTGTGCAGGGATTGAAAGAGGTGCTGGGCGCAGATCCCGTCGAGGTCCCGGCCCGGCGGGAAACACTTGTCGATCCCCTGTCATACGAACTCTCGCCCCCGTCCGCCGTGCATTGCCACGGGGCTCTTCTGGATGGGTTTGTGTCGAGGAAAGATCAGGCTCTGAGCGTATGGCGGATCGACGGAGGACACAGTCGCCACTACACTCGGAATTTCACCAAACTGTCTACAATGGCAGGGGGGTGGCTACCCGAAATGTCGAACCCGTCCGCGTGGATCTTCAAAAGCTATCTGGACGCTGCAGAACCAAAGCGACTTGCAGGCCAAACCTTTATTTCGGTCGTGGAGGGATCGGTGGTTTATACCCATTGGTTGCTCGATACATTACCCCGAATTTTGCTCGCGATGGAAGACGGCATGCGGCTGGAAGACTACGATCACTTCCTGTTCGCCACCACGACACACAAGTTCCACCGCGACGTCCTGAGGGATCTGGGAATTCCTCAAAGCAAGGTGGTCACGCGGGAAAAAGAGGGCTTGTATTTCGAAACCGAGGCGTTCACTTATGTCTCGCCTCCGCGGGACAGGTTTGTGACCTCACCCCACATATATGACCTGGTGCGCGATTTCTTTGGTTGTGATGGGAGACCTCTGCAGCCGTCACGGCGGATTTTCGTCAGCCGCAGCAAGGCCAAACGCCGCCGGATCCTGAACGAAGCGGAGGTGATGGCGTTTCTGGCCCCTCATGGCTTTGAGGCGGTCTGTTTCGAGGATCTGAGCATCCGCGAAACGGCTCAGCTGCTGGCACAGTCCAGTCACATCGTCTCGCCCCACGGGGCTGGCCTGGCCAATCTGATATTCGCACAGCCGGGGACCCGGGTGATGGAGCTGTTCAATGCACATCTTTCACAGGAATATTGGGTGATCTGCAATCAGGGCGGCCTGCCCTATTTTCCCTTCGAAGCCAACGGCCCGGATAAGTTGCCGATCGATGCGGCGACCCGTCTCGCCACGCCATTTTTTGAACGCAACGGACTGGATATTCATGTCCCGATGGATGCGTTCAAAAGATTTTTCACCGCTAAATTTATGAAAGAGAACCCGTAATGCGACCTCTGGTTCACATCGGCATGGCCAAGGCGGCCAGCACATTCATCCAGCTTGAGGTGCTTCCGGATTTGCCCGGCGTGGTCAACCTGGGCAAACACCACGTGCCAGACAACATGAAACGCGCTATCATGGCAGTCACGCGGCGCATTAGTATTAGTTGGCGTGATCAGGCGGAAACCTTTGCCACGCCTTTGCGCGAAGCGGCGTCCGGGGCCATGCAACAAGGTTTGCGCCCGGTTTTGTCCGATGAAGATCTGTCGGTGAGCAAGTTCATTGACCCAGAGACCATGGCGCGCCGTTTGCATTCGATTTTCGGCGATTATGACGTCCTTTTCATCGTGCGCGAACCGTTCAGCTGGCTCACGAGCCATTATCTGTTTCGTTTGCAACATCAAAACCCGGTTGCAGTGCTGGGCTTTGAGGAATGGCTTGATTATCATTTTCAATCACAGCGGATCGGATGTAACCGAACTTTGGTATGGGCAGATCGCCGAAATATACGCAGAGTATTGCGGTGGAAAAGTAACGGTCCTGCCCTATGAAACACTGCGAGAGGACAAAGGAAGCTTTGCTGTTTCTCTGGCTCGCGTTCTTGGTGTCTCTACCCAAGCAGTGCACGAAAAGTTGGACACGCCACCCAAGTCTTCTGCACATAAACTGCGCATCACCGAAAACAAACGCCGTTTGTTTGAAACCTTCCGCTGGATTGAGTGGCGTCAACCCGAACAGTTCGTGGCGGAGGTTCATGCTCTAAGTGCTGAGCTGGGGCCAGACCATGCCTTGCCGCCTTTGTTTGCCGAAGACGCAGCGCAAATCGGGGTTGTGACCCCCACAA
>CALGTJ010000682.1 GCA_937901435.1 uncultured Rhodobacter sp.
AGTAAGGTCGAAAAATCCAGAACGACAACGCCTTTTAATGGTCTCATCGCAGCACCCTTTCGCCCGATCTTGGGCAGAGTGGCATGTGCATCGCTCAAGGAAAAGCAGGAAGGAGAGGAGCGATTGGCCCACACCCCCTCCTTCTAGGTCGACCCCCGGTGACGGAGGGTCGAAAAGCCCAACCAGAATGTATCTGACTGTTAGGGCTAACATAGTCAGTGGATCAGGCTTGGACAAGTGTGTTCATTCCCGGTATCGTTTTTTCAATTGCATCTTCCGAGGCCCCCTGTGAGCAAAGAGACCACCATCAATACCAACCGCCCTTTGACCCTTCGCGATGTGTCAGAAGCCTCGGGCGTCAGTGAAATGACCGTTAGTCGCGTTTTGCGCAGCCGGGGCGATGTCAGCGACGCCACCCGCCTGAAGGTCCTCGCGGCCGCAAAGACACTAGGGTACGTGCCCAACAAAATCGCCGGGGCCCTGGCCTCGCAGCGGGTCAATCTGGTGGCGGTGATTATCCCCTCTTTGGGCAACCTTGTGTTTCCCGAAGTGATGACCGGGATTTCCGAGGTTCTTGACGAAACACCGTTGCAGCCCGTGGTCGGCGTGACGAACTACGAACCCGAACGCGAGGAAAAGGTCCTTTACGAGATGCTAAGCTGGCGTCCCTCGGGGGTCATTATCGCGGGGCTGGAACATACCGATGCCAGCCGCGCCATGCTGCGGGCCGCAGCGATCCCGATTGTCGAGATCATGGATACCGACGGCGAGCCGATTGATGCCATGGTCGGCATTTCCCACCGTCGAGCCGGGCGTGCCATGGCCCGGGCGATCTTTGAGGCTGGCTATCGCAATATTGGCTATCTGGGCACCAGCGTGACCCGCGACCATCGGGCGCGAAAACGGTTCGAGGGCTGTATAGAGGCTTTGGCCAAGGAAGGCATCGAAATCGCAGATCAAGAGTTCTATGACGGCGGGTCTGGTCTTTTGAAGGGGCGCGAAATTGCAGAAAAGATCCTGAAACGCTCGCCAGATCTGGACTTTCTCTTTTGTACCAATGACCTGATCGGTGCGGGCGCGATGCTGTATTGCCTCGACAACGGCATCGATGTGCCGGGCCAGATCGGCATGTCTGGCTTTAACGGCTTGCGCCTGCTGGATGGATTGCCGCGCAAACTGGCCACGATGGATGCGGAACGCGCAGAGATTGGTCGCCAGGCCGCGCGGTTGATCGCGGATAACGTGGGCGAAAGCTCTGCCGGGGGCGAACGTCATGTGCTTAAGCCAAAGCTGCAATATGGTCAGACGCTTAAACGCAAATAGGCGTGCATCGTCCGGGGGCGCACCAAGCGCTGTGGACAAGGCCGGGGCGATTGTTTAACCCCGGCGCAGACAGTCGGGGCGGGGTAGGGCTTGTATGACATCTGTTTCGATCGTGATCCCGATGCGAAACGAGGCCGAAAACGTAGGCCCCCTGATCGCTGACATCACAACGGCCATTGCCGAGCTTTCCGACTACGAGATTATCGTGGTGGATGACGGATCAAGCGATGACACGGCCGCGTGCGTTCGCGCGCTTGGGGCGCAAGACCCGCGGATCCGGCTGGTGCGTCACGCCAAATCCGCCGGGCAAAGCGCGGCTGTGCATAGTGGAGTGTTGCGCGCCACGGCCCCGATCATCTGCACGCTGGACGGTGACGGTCAAAATCCACCCATGGAACTGCCCAAGCTTTACACGCCTTTGTTGCAGGATCAGACCGGGCAACTCGCGCTTGTGGCCGGACAGCGTGTCGCGCGGCAGGATACCCTGTCCAAACGGCTGGCCTCGCGCATCGCCAACGGTCTGCGCGGCCGGTTGTTGCGCGATGGGACGCGCGACACGGGCTGTGGCCTGAAGGGCTTTCGGCGTGATGCGTTTTTAAGCCTGCCCTATTTCGACCACATGCACCGCTATCTGCCTGCATTGTTCAAACGTGACGGCTGGCAGATCACGCTGGTCGATGTCAGCCACAAAGAGCGCCACGCCGGGCGGTCGAACTATTCCAACATCCAGCGCGCTTTTGTCGGCATTTATGACCTGATCGGCGTTGCATGGTTGATCCGTCGCCGCAAGAAAGCCGCGCCCGTGGTGGAGGACGCATGAGCGCGACTCTCTTTGCATGGCTCAACGTCCAGTCATGGACAGAGTTCTGGTGGGTGATCTTTGGCCTTGCGGGTCAGATGCTGTTCATGGGCCGGTTTCTGGTGCAATGGATCGCCTCAGAGCGCGCGAAAAGCTCTGTCATGCCGGTGGCCTTTTGGTATTTCTCGATCGGGGGTGGGTTGATGCTGTTTACCTATGCCTGCTACCGCGGCGATCCGGTGTTCATCCTCGGACAATCCATCGGCATCTTTATCTATGCGCGAAACCTCTGGCTGATCCACGCGGAAAAGCGCCGTGTCTAAGAGCACTGTGCCCGAGACCCGAGATTGGTTGCGCCCGGCCCTGATCGGCGTTCTGGCAATCACCGTGCTGCGTGTGATCCTGCTCGCTTTCAACAAGACAGACCTGTTCGTCGATGAGGCGCAATACTGGCTGTGGGGACAAGAACTGGCCTTTGGCTATTACTCCAAGCCCCCGCTGATCGGCTGGGTGATCCGCGCCTTCACAGAAATTGGCGGCAACGCACAATTCTGGATCCGCTTGCCGGGGCCGCTGTTTCACGCCGCCAACGCTTTGTTGCTGGGGGCTATTGCGGCACGCCTGTTTGATGCGCGCGTCGCGATTGTCACAGCACTCGCCTATATCACCCTGCCCATGGTTGCGCTGGCCAGCCTGCTGATCTCGACTGATACGATCATGTTTCCTTTTCTCGCTGCCGCTTTGCTGGGCTATCTGCGCGTGCTTGACCGGGGCGAGGCCCATATCGCCATCCTCGCCGGTCTTGCGCTGGGCGCGGCCTTCATGGCGAAATATGCGGCGATCTACTATGTCATCTGCGCGCTTCTGGCCGCTTTGGCCGTTGCCAATGCGCGCCCCTCACCGCGCTCTGCCCTGCTTATTTGCGTGGCCTTTCTTGCAGCCATCTCGCCCAATCTGCTGTGGAATATCGCAAACGGGTTCACCACGGTCCAGCACACGCTGGACAACGCCGATTGGGTCCGCGACCCCGCCACCCGCGCCGGGTTGAACCTTAGTGGCTTGCTAGAGTTCTTCACGAGCCAATTCGCCGTCACTGGCCCGATTTTGTTCGCGACGCTGCTGATCGCCGCCGCGCGCTGGCGTCACCGCACACCCGCGCAACGCCTGCTGCTGACCTTCGCGCTGCCGATCCTTGCGCTGGTCTGTGCGCAGGCCCTGCTGAGCAAAGCCTACGCCAACTGGGCCGCCGCCACCTATCTGGCTGGAACGATCCTAAGCGTGAGTTTTCTGCTAAAACAGCACCGCGCCTGGTTGATCGCCAGCTTTGTGGTGAACGGCGCACTGTGCCTGCTGTTCCCGGTTGCGACCACGATGCCGCAGACACTGACGGTCAACGGCCAGCCCCTTTTGAACCGCTATATCGGGCGCACAGAGATGTCTGCGACGATCCTGCAAACTGCACGCGCGCAGAACCTGACAACGATCCTCGCCACCGACCGCGATATCCTTGCGGACCTGTTCTACAACGCCCGTGACACTGACATCACGATCCGCGCCCTGCCGCCGAAGGGACGCGCGCCGCATCACTACGCCTTGCGTTTTCCCTATCAGACGGGGCCAGCCGAGATCCTGCTGGTCCTGAGCGCAAAAGACGCCCCCCCCTGCGTAGCCACCAAGCTGGCAGAGATCACACCGCTGACGGGGGCCTACCGCAGCCATCCTCAAACGTTGTATCGCGCGCCCGGGGACTGCGTAGATTAACCCCGGCTTTACCTTGTCGAAATACTCCCGCCGGAGGCTCTCAGACCCACAAGGCGCGCCCAGGCATCCAACGCCCCGGCCTCTGCCCAGAGGGCGGATTGATCGCGATCCGCCAAAGCCGGCTAAAAGTAATCCCGCTCCATCGCTTAGTCTAAAGAACGACGTGACGATGCTTGACGACAAGACTGTCGGAAAAGTGAGGTCTGGTGCTTGAGGGGTATCGGGTGGGCAAAAACTTGGCGTATGCCCTTGTCGAGCCGGACGTAATTACTAACCCCCCATTTTGAGAGTGTGCGTCTCAGGCGAGGGTTTGGTT
>CALGTJ010000683.1 GCA_937901435.1 uncultured Rhodobacter sp.
TCAATTCATCTGCTTTGCCTTCGATGCGGTTGATGAGGATGCCCGTCGCGGCCTCGAAATCGGAATAAAGACGCTCGTCGGTATCATAGTGGCGGGCGGAATAAAGGTTTAACTCGCCTTCTGCCGTGGCCATCGGGGTGCTGCCCAGCAGGGCGGCCACGCCGAGCGCCAGAACGGATTTTTTGGGAGAGTGTGACATAGGAAAAGCTCCATGAGTCGGTTTCGGTATATCTGATAGTTTTACTCAATTACTCCTCTCAGCGAGAGATGCAAGCAATTCCGACTAATTTACTAGGTTAAATATTGCAAAGCCTCTGGACGCGGCTTTGGCCATGGCCAAAGATGCCCCGACCAAACAGGAGTCTGCCATGCCCATCATCAGAGTCGAAATGTTCAAAGGCCGCACAGCCGCGCAAAAGCGTAAACTGGCGCGCGACCTGACCGACGCCTTTGTCGGCGCGGCAGGCGGAAATCCGGCGTCTGTTCAGGTCGTCATCACCGACATCGAGACCGAGGATTGGGCGCAAGGCGGCACGCTTTGGGCCGACAAGCTGGGCGATAAGACCTAAGGCGCGCGCATCACATAGAGTTCGGTAGCACCAGCACCAGCCAAGGCACAAAGACCAGCAGGGCAAGGCGCAGGATGTCCACGATCCAGAACGGCGTCACACCTCGAAAAATTGTCGCGGTCGACACATTACCCACGACCCCCTTAAGCACAAAGACGTTCAGACCCACCGGCGGCGTGATCAGGCTGATCTCTGTGACCACCACGACAATGATGCCGAACCAGACCGGATCAAAGCCCAGCGAGGTGACAAGCGGAAAAAAGATCGGCACTGTCAGCAGCAGCATCGACAGGCTCTCGAACACGCAGCCAAGGATGACATAGATCAGCAGGATCATCATCATCACCATCATCGGCGCGACGCCCGCGCTGGTGACCGTCTCGCGCAGGGCCTCGGGCAGGCCCGCGAGGTTGACAAAGTTCGAAAACATCCATGCCCCGATCAGCACGGTGAACAGCGCGGCGGTGGTCTGCGCCGCCTCGATCAGCACCGCAACGATGGCGCGAAAGTTCAGTGATCCCCGTGAAAAGGCGATCAGGAACGCGCCTGCCGCGCCCATGCCTGCGGCCTCGGTCGGGGAAAAGGTCAGGTTCAGCGGCCAGATATCCAGCGCGCCGTAAAGCCCGCCGATCACAATGAAAAAAAGCAGCAAAACCGCCCAGACACCTTTCAGCGCGGCAAGACGTTCGGCAAAGGTTGACCGCTCGCCCGCCGGGCCAGCCTCGGGATCGCGGGTGATGGTCCATTTGACAGCCGCAAGGTAGAACAGCACACCCAAAAGGCCGGGAATAATGCCCGCGATGAACAGCTTGCCGATGCTGGTTTCGGTCAGCAGGCCATAGATCACAAGGATCACCGACGGCGGGATCAGGATGCCCAGCGTGCCGCCCGCCGCGATAGAAGCGGTCGAAAGACCGTCTTTGTAGCCGTATTGGCGCATCTGCGGCATGGCGACCTTGGACATGGTCGCAGCCGTGGCCAGTGACGAGCCGCAGATTGCCGAAAACCCCGCACAGGCGACGATGGTCGCCATCGCCAGCCCGCCCTTGAAATGCCCCATGAACGCATAGCTGACCTGATACAACTCACGGCTTAGGCCACCGCGCGACACGAACAGCCCCATCAGGATGAACAGCGGCACCACTGACAGGCCATAATCCTGCGCCGTGTCGATGATCAGCCGCCCGATCAGCGAAATCGAGGCGCGAAAGCCGCGCTCTTCGGCATAGCCGATAAAACCGACAAGCCCCATGGCGATGGCGATGGGCATCCGCAGGAACACAAGGAAGAGCACGGCGACAAGACCAATGATAGAGACCAGCATCAGACAGGCACCTTTGACGCAAAGAAGATACGCGCCAACCCGCGCGCCACAAAGACCACGGCCGTCACCATGGTAAAGAAGGCAATGAACCACCCGATCAGATGCTGCGGAAAGCCAATGTATTCGGTCACATCCCCATAGCTGCGCGCGCGCTCGGCCAGTTCGAACACCCGCTTGGCAGGCCAGAACAGCAGCACGCCGCAGCCGATATCAATCGCGATATCGCGCAGTCGTCCCATACGGCGCGAGAACAGCGGATCCATCAGATCGACCACGATATGTTTACCGGTCCAGGACACCATCGGCAGAGAGGCAAAGACCACAATCGCCATGAACAGGCGCGTCAGTTCCGTCGCACTTTCGATCGGGTTGTTCAGGGCAGAGCGCAGGACAACATCGGCAAACGTCATGGTCATCAGCATGAACAGCACGATACAGGCCAGCCACGTGGGCAGCACCGCAATGTAATGCCAGACACTGGGCTGGCGAAAGGTCAGCGCCTGTTCAATCCCGGCCTGCATCCCGGCATCTTGCCCGTTTTCCGCCTGCCCGCTTTCTGCGTCTGTGTTTGCCATCGGTTCCCGCCCGCAATCTTTTCACGTCTCATCACATGAAAGCGCCGGACCCGTTCGGACCCGGCGCTTTGCTTACGCAGCGGCGATCAGTTCGCTGCCATCTGCTCTGCGATAAAGGCCTGAATGGCATCCGCATCCAGACCCGCACCGTTCACTTCGGCCTTGACCGTCTCGATGATCGGCGCCGCCATTTCGGCCCATTGCGCGATCTGCGCTGGCGTGGCCATGGTCAGCGAGTTGTCGGCGTGGTCATTCAGCGACTTGAGACCTGCCGCGTCAATCGTGTCCCATGTCGCCCCGGCCATGCGCGAGGTTTCTTCACCGAACAGCGCCTTGAGGGCTTCTTGGTCGGCATCGCTGATCCCGGCAAACGTGTCTTCGTTCATGATGATCGCGAAAGAGCCGCGATAAAAGCCACCGGGCATCTCGTAGGTGTGTTTGGCCACCTCGAAAAGCTTGAAGGACGCCTTGCCCTCCATCGGCATCATCACGCCATCTGCCGCATTCGAGGCCAGCGTTTCATAGACCTTTGGCGCGGGAACGTTGATCCCCGTCGCACCCAATGCCGCGCCAGCGTCGCCCGCAACACCGCCGCCGATCCGCAGTTTCATGCCTGCGATATCTTCCAGCGATTTCACGTCCTTGTTGGAATGCAGAACACCCGGACCATGGGTCATCAACGCCGCCAGCATAACGCCGCGATGCTCGTTCAACGACGTCATATATTTCTCGTACGCGCGCCAGTAGGCGACAGAGGCGGCCTCTGCGTTGCCCTCATATCCGGGCAGTTCGATCATCTTGGTGGCGACAAAGCGACCGGGGGTATAGCCGTGAAAGATCCACGCCATATCCGCCGCGCCGTCCAGAACAAGGTCGTATTGCGCAGGTGGGCTGGCCAGACCATATTTGATCTCTCCGGTGACGCGGCCCTCGGTGGCGGCCTCGATCTTTTCTATCAGGCCGGGCCAGAAAATTGCGTTCATCCCGTGCGAGGGCGGCGCCCATGACGAGATGGTCAGTGTCGTATCCGCCGCAAACGCGCCAGCTGCGGACAGGGCGATCGCAGATGCCGCCACGCAGGTCTTGATAAAGTGTTTCATGGTGTCCTCCCATAGACATTACCCGGTAACGTAACGCGAAATCTGCGCAAAAGTCACCAATCTTGTTCCTCAGGCGGCGCGTTAAGTTACGCCAGTCCCCCGAGGACGAACCTGCGCAGAGAAACTTAATAAGGCAAGTAGTTTTTGGCCCGCAAGACCGCACCGCCAGAGGTGGATATCGGGCCGTTTCACTCGCCACCTTGACAGAGGGCAGCACAAAGCTTGCAAATGCGCCCATGGC
>CALGTJ010000684.1 GCA_937901435.1 uncultured Rhodobacter sp.
CTGGGCCGTTGGCTGCCCCACCGCGGCTGACGGATGCGCCAACAGGGTTGCAGGTTCCCGCTTCCATCCGAATACCCCATTCATCGATTGGAATACCGTTCGGCTCGCCTTTTGATCCGGCACCAGCCATTGATAACCACGCATCGGTCATGCGCCAGCCAAGATCAGGCGCGCGCTTGCCATAATCCATGTGGCCATAGATGGTGTTGCCATCAATTTCTTTGACATCCTTTGAGAAGAATTCTGCGATGTCCTCATAGGCTGACCAATTCACAGGCACGCCCAGATCATAACCATATTTCGCTTTGAACGCGTCTTGCAGATCGGTGCGGTCGAACCAATCTTTGCGGAACCAATACAGGTTGGCAAATTGCTGATCAGGCATCTGATACAAATCGCCATCGGGGCCCGTGGTAAACTGGGTTCCCATGAAATCATCCAGATCCAGGCCCGGGTTGGTCACATCCGCGCCAGAACCCGCCATGAAATCTGTCAGGTTAACCGCCAGTTGCAAGCGCGAGTGGGTTCCGATCAAATCACTGTCGTTGACATAGGCGTCATACAAGTTGCGCCCGGTTTGCATTTGCGTTTGCACGGCCTGTACGACCTCGCCCTCGCCCAGTATCTGGTGGTTGACCTTGATTCCGGTGATCTCTTCAAACGCTTTGGTCAGAACTTCGGATTCATAAGAGTGGGTAGGTATACCCTCCGATAGCACATTAACCTCCATGCCCACAAACGGCTTGGACGCGTTGATAAACCACTTCATTTCAGACAGTTGTTCCGATTTTGACAGCACTGAAGGTTGAAATTCTTGGTCAACCCATTTTTGAGCTGCCGCTTCATCGGCAATAGCTGTCGTAGACCCCGCAATGACGGCAGATACCGCTACTGCGGAGAGCAGATACTTACGCATCTTATCTCCTCCCATTATATCGATTTGTGCCGGACGCTGCCGACAAGATGATAGTTGACCAATACAAACCCAGTTGTCAACTAAAAGATTAGTAGAAAAGGGTTTGTGGAAATTTTTAGTTAACATATTGTTTTTAAACTTATTTATCTATTCACCTATTAAATGAAGCGTTTTACCCTAGCAAAAATCTATGCTTCCCCATCAATAAGACCGAAAAGGCGTGCAGAAAAAAGCAGATCGGTCGAAATTTTTCAGCCCAAGTTTCGCCTGACGAGCTCAGAAGAATTTGAGAATATTTTTAACAACTCACCCACGCGGCCCTGAGGCGGTAAATTATTCGACAGACCACAGATCAAGGGTTGATGAGTACGGCGGCTTTCGTCACACAGTCACAAGCATGTTAGACCGTCTTTATACCCGCCTTCTGGCCCTGTCACAGCACCCCAAAGCGCTTTGGGTGCTGGCACTGGTGGCCTTTGCCGAGAGCTCGGTTTTTCCAATCCCACCAGATTTTTTGATCCTGCCAATGGTTCTGGCCGCCCCATCACGGGCGTGGATCATTGCCTCCGTTGCGATGGTCGCCTCGGTTGCCGGTGGGATGATTGGATACGTAATCGGCGCAGTAATGTTTGAACAGCTGGGTCAGCCAATTTTGCAAGCCTTGGGTAAAGGGGATGCAATTGAAGAATTCAACCAACGATTCAATTCTCTTGGGTTTTGGGCTGTTCTGGGCGCAGGCTTAACGCCCTTTCCGTATAAGGTGATTACCATTATGTCTGGATGGACTGGCATGCATCTGGGTACATTCATCGCCACGTCAATCTTGGCGCGTGGCTTGCGGTTCTTTATTGTCGCGGGACTTTTGTGGAAATTCGGGGCGCCAATTCGCGGATTTATTG
>CALGTJ010000685.1 GCA_937901435.1 uncultured Rhodobacter sp.
AGGCATTCAGACACTGTCCTTAGTTGATCTGTTCAAGCGCATCTTCAAGGCCAGTATCGCGGAGCTAAGTCGGGCGCAGGTGACGCAACTTGCGCGACTGACAGTTTCGTGGCGGCAAATACTGTATGGATCAGAGTGGTAAAGCCGGTGTATGATAGTCGTATCGGCCAAAAGGAAAAAACACGTCTTGCCAGTGCTTCATGGGTCAGGCTTGTGCCCAGACCTCACTTTGTGTTTAGGCTTTGGGCCAGACGCATCAGCGTTACTGCCGCGGCGCGATAGCCAAATTGATCGGCACCGCGCGCATTGTCAGCCAGGTCAATGGCCGCATTCCACCCCCAATTACCCAGATAGCGTGGATCGCGCAAAAGCTGGCCAAAGCCGGCGATCGCCGCAGCAAACCGCAAATCATCATCGTCACCGATATTGTCTTGGGTGATAGGGGTCTCAACGCGCTGGCTCTGTGTGCTGCCCGGTTGTTTATAGCGCAATGCGACAAATCCGATTTCTCCGGGTGTCATAGTGTCTTGCCGGTTGCCATAGCGCAGTGGCGAGGTCAGCCGCGCCGGCGAGCCGACCGGTGTGACCTCATACAGCGCGGTCACCTGATGGCCAGCACCGATATCGCCGGCATCCACTTTGTCATTGTTGAAATCTTCACGTTTCAGCGCCCGGGTTTCATAGCCAATCAGGCGGTATTCGGAAATCTTGGCCGGATTGAATTCGACCTGAATTTTAACATCATTGGCGATGGGGAAAAGCGCCCCGGTTAGTTGGTCGTTCAATACCTTTTGTGCCTCGGACAGAGTATCGATATATGCTGCCTGTCCATTGCCGTTCTGGGCCAAAGTCTGCAGTGTTGCATCGTTGAGATTGCCACGACCAAACCCCAGAACTGATAGGTAAATGCCGCTGTCACGCTGTTGGGCGATATAGTCTTTCAATTGCTTGGAATCTGACAGGCCAAGATTGAAATCCCCGTCGGTGGCCAGAATAATGCGCGTCACCTCTTGGGCAGTTGCCATCTGTGAGGCGGTTCTATAGGCCAGTTGTAACCCAGCCTGCCCATGCGTGGATCCTCCGGCTTGCAGCCGCGCAAGCGCACCGAGAATACTGGTTTTTTCGGCCGCGGATGTCGGTTCCAAGACCTGACCTGCATTGCCGGCATAGGTGACAATTGCAATCTCGTCCGTGGCGCGAAGCTGACCCAGCATCAAGCGAAAACTCTGTATGAGCAACGGCAACTTGTCGGGTTGGTCCATCGAACCCGATGTGTCAATTAGAAATACCAAGTTAAGGGAGGGACGTTGATCTGTTTCGGGCATCTTGCCTTGTAACGCAATTCGGACGAGCTGTGTCTCTGCATTCCACGGTGTCTGGGTCACCGTCACATCGGTGTGGAACGCCGCATCGCCACCGGGGTGCTCATCAGGGTCGGTATAGTCATACTGGAAGTAATTGATCATCTCTTCGATCCTTACTGCTTCTCTTGGAGGCAGTTGGCCTGCCTGTAGCGCTGATCGAATATAGGCGTAAGCGGCCGTATCCACGTCCACCGAAAAAGTCGAGACCGGGTGTTCGACGGTCACCCTGAGTGGGTTTTGCGGTGCCGTTGCAAAGACGTCACCGCTGGGGTTTGATTTGAGCTCCAGAGGACGAATATCCCGAGTTTCCTGCAACAAGCGACTTCTCATGCTCGCGGCAGGGCGTGAGAGAGGCATAATATGATCGCTGTCGACCTCGGCCTCGCTCAATTCTAACGCCTGCATGTCTGATGCTATTATTGTGTCTGTCTTGGTAGATGTATTCGGGGCTGTTTCGGGGCTGCTTTGCACCGTGGCGTGCGGATCAATGACGGGATTGGTATGTTTTTGGTCGCCAAACTGCGCCGAAATTTCGGGAAATACGGTGATCAGGCCCGCACAGGCCAGCGCCGTTGCAGTGCCCAGAGCCATCCGGTTAGAGAGCATCGAGATCATTTTTTTCACTCCTTTAAAATGTCCGTCATCGGACTGTCTAAAGGTATGACGGTGCGGCTTCGTAGTTTCTTGGAGCCGCTCAAAGTTTTTTTCAGCCAGCATCAAATGTTCGGCTTTGCGCGCGGCCTCTGGTGTCGGGGTTGTGGCTTGCAGGGCCTGTTTGAGATCGTTCAGATCGTCGCTCATAACGTCTGCTCCTGTGCTTTCAGTGCGCGCAACTGGGATTTGGCTTGCGAGACCCGCCAACTGATGGTGCCTTGTGAAACCCCAAGAATTTGTCCGGCCTCTTGGTGGGTGACATCATCCAATATCAGCGCCAGCGTATCGCGAATTTCTGGTGACAGGCTCTGCATGGCAGTGATCAACCAATCGGTCAGAGCGGCCGCTTCGTGGTTTTCAGCCTGCCGGGCCAGTTCCCAATCGCCCCAGTCAAGCGCAGCCTTGCCTTGACGGGCGGCGCGGCGTCTACGATCATGGGCTGCGTTCACAATCACTCGGTAGATCCAAGTGGAAAACCGCGCCTTTGCCTGATACGTTTGCAGCTTTTTTGGTAGGTTTGCGCAGATGTCCTGGGTCAGATCTTCGGCTTCTGTGCGGTTTCCGGTCAGGCGAAACGCCAGGCCGAATATGCGGTCGTAACAGCGCTCTAACAGGTTGCAAAAAGCCTGACGGTCGCCGGCGGCGGCAGACTGGGCAAGGTCTTCGTCGGTCATATTCATACGCATCACCTGAATTAGACGCGTGGACCCGGCCTGTTCTTGGCACGGGTTTAAATTTTTTTTTGACCATTGCGGTCAAAATCTGGGTATCACGCCGGATCAGGGCCATCCCGATCCAGCAAAAATCATGAAAGATGCCGGTCGGTGTGTTTAAACCGACATGCAGATATATTTCATCTCAAGGTAATCTTCGATGCCGTGGTGGCTGCCTTCCCGACCTAATCCGGATTGCTTGATGCCGCCAAACGGGGCCACTTCGGTTGAAATGATACCCGTGTTTACGCCGACAATGCCATATTCCAACGCCTCGGCAACCTTGTAGACCCGCGATAAATCCTTTGCATAAAAATAGCTGGCCAAGCCGAATATTGTGTCGTTTGCTAACGCGATGACCTCGTCTTCATCCTCAAACTTAAACAGAGGTGCGAAAGGACCAAAGGTCTCTTCCGTCGAGACGGCGCTGATGCAGCGCCAGCTCTCGCTGCTGCAGC
>CALGTJ010000686.1 GCA_937901435.1 uncultured Rhodobacter sp.
TTTTAAAGTACCTGAATGGGGAGTGTTTTGTCATACGGCGAGGCTACGAAACCGCCCGCCCCGTCTCAAGTTAGTTTTATCTGACAGTACCGTCTTGCATGATCGGCAAGGCGGATGCCGATCGGTGTCAGATACAACCTGTTGCGATCGCGCGTGACAACAGGTACGCCAACGATCTTTTCCAACTCGGCAATCTGCTTTGACACAGCGGGCTGTGTCACCCCAAGCGCCTCAAACACCCGTGCGATCAACTTAAGATCAGACAGCGCCACAAGAGCACGCAAGTGCCGAAGCGTTATTCCCTGTTGAAATCCCTTATTCAAAATATCCGCTGCCTCGTCGGAAAAACTACCTCACAGTGCCACAGTATTGTGGAAGTAGAAACATCGCTAGATACGCATACGTGGCACGTTGTCAGGGTCCAGTTTTAGCTCAACAATGATGGGGCCTTGTCGAGTATGGATCGCGTCTATCGCAGTTTCCAGTTCGTCTGGATTGGTCACTGTAACACCCTGTCCGCCAAGAGATTTGGCGACATCAGCAAAAGACGGCCAGTTGAATTCGGTCAATGCAGGGTCCATCTGCCGATCCAGCATCTGGATATGTTCCGCCCCATAAGCGGAATCGTTGCAGATGATCACGATCAGATTACAGTTTGTGCGCACAGCGGTATTAAACTCGTTCAATCCGCCCATCATGAAACCGCCATCGCCTGTGAACAAGACAACGGGTCGCGCCGGCGCTCCATGGGCTGCACCAATCGCCTGTTGCATCCCCTGACCGATGGCCGCGAAGTTATCGCTCATGTGAAAACTCTTGGGGTCGGGCACGGTCACACGGCACCAGACTTCGGTGATGTAGCGCCCTCCGTCGGTGAGCATAATCCGGTTTTCGGGAAGCGCTTCATTCAAGCGGTCCAAGGCATACTCAAGGTTGATACAGCCCTCAATGGACTTGGTCGCGTCGCCTTTGGGATGCTTCGAGATATCATGAGAGGGCAATTCCCGTGCAAACCCTGAAGGGGCGATTTCGGCCTCGTTCAACCAATACAGAATATTGTCGGCAGTCTGCCCCGCATCCGCGATCAATGTGGCATCGGCCTGATAAAACCTGCCGACTTCGGAGGGACTGTTGTTGATATGAATGACGCGCTTCCCTTCGAGCAGCGCCCCACGGTCAGTTGTGAGGAAATGGAGCCAAGCGCCAAAGACGATAACACAATCTGCCGCGGCGATTATATCATAGGCATCCGCAGTACTGAGCGTACCGAAATACCCGATGTTGTTGGGGTGACCCGCGAATAATCCGGTGCCTTTGAGTGTCGTCGCCAGAGGCGCTTCCATCCTTTCCGCCAGTGCGACCAGCTGGTCCTTTGCGTCAACCGCGCCCGCACCGGCGAGGATAAGTGGCCGCTTTGCCGAAGCAATCATGCCGATTGCTGCGTCATGAAGCGGTCCCTCGGTCACGACGGTCGGGGCCTCAAGATAGGGGAAAGCAACGGTTTGGTGTTTTACTTCTGCCCACATGAAATCCGCAGGCACGTTCAGGACAATTGGCCGCCGTTCCTTGCGGGCGCGGTAAAACGCAGTTGCCACATCCCGCGCAGCAGTTTCAGGTGATTTCACCTGCTCGAAACCGGCACCGGTTGCTGTGACGACTTCGCGCTGGTCAATGTTCTGCATATGGAATGGAGCGGTCACAGGTGTATCGCCGCAGATCAGCACCATGGGGCGGCGGCCTACCACGCCTTCTCTGAGCGCGGTAAAGCAATTCGTCAGGCCAGGACCCTGAGTAACTGTTGCGACCCCGATCTTTCCCGTAACTTGCGTGTAGGCAAGCGCCATAAGCACAGTCCCACCTTCGTGGGCTGCAGGAACCATTTTCCCGCCACAGGCGCTGACAAAATGGTTGGCCAAAAAAAGATTGGCGTCGCCCACCAAGCCGAACATCGTGTCAATGTCGTGATCGCGCACGGCCTGTGCGATGGATTGGTGCATATATGCTTTGTCTTCAGACATTCGTCTTTCCCTTTGTGATGTTTGGAACGCTGTGCCAGGAGCTTGCTGCACAGCCGGTCATTTTCTTGATCGGTGGCTGCCGAATTATCCCTGGTTATCCTTTACATTTGTGCGCAAGAACCAGATAACCGAGACAAGCGAGAGGATAAGCAGCGCTGCCGCCACCGGGCTTTTGAGGACCTGGGTAAGATCTCCGTTTGTCAAAGAGAGGGACTGGGCGATTGATTTCTCGAAACGCGGTCCCAGAAAGAACGCGATGATGAAGATCACCAACGAATAGCCAAAGCTGGCCATGACATAGCCGAGGACGGCAAAGATCAGCATGATCGAGACACCGAACAGCCCGCTGGTTGCCATGGAAACGCCAACAAAACACAAGAGCAGAGCCGAGGAGAAAATGATGGATTCCGGTGCCGAAACAACCTTGATCCAAAACCTCAGTCCAAGCTGACCCACCCAGAGATTGATGAAATTGGCCATGAGCATCGCTCCGAACAGGCCGTATACCAGACGCCCTTGGTTCTCGAACAGCAGCGGGCCAGGTTGCAAGCCGTGGATCATGAACGCGCTGATAATGAGCGCTGCGCCTACGCTCCCTGGAATGCCAAGAGTGAGCAGAGGAATGAGGTTTGCCCCTACCACAGCCGAATTCGCGGACTCGGCCGCAGCAATGCCATGCAGGTTTCCTTTACCAAAACTCTGGGGCTCTTTCGAGCTGGCCTTGGTCATGGAATAGGACATGAATGCTGCTGCGGTTGAACCGATACCGGGCAATGCGCCAAGCACGGTGCCAATCACCGCGCCGCGCAGCATGGTGTAGCGGCAACTCCAATATTCGACCCATGTCACGCGCCGGTCATCGGGGTTGCCGGTGTCCTTGACGATAATCGCCGCCCCAACGCTGCCATGGGCAAGCGATAGCCGGTGCAGAATTTCCGAGATCGCCAGCATGCCGATTGCCACGGAGGGCAGAGGCAGACCGTTGAAGAGGTCCCAATAGCCAAAGATCAAGCGCGGAGTGAAGTTTTCAGGGTCTGTGCCAATGGATGCCACAAGCAACCCGAGTGCGGCCGCGATGATGCCCTTCGTCAGCGAATTGCCAATCAGCCCCGCGAGTATTGAGAAGGCGAAAATCATCAAAGCGACGATCTCAATCGGTCCCATCCTGAGCGCCAGAATAGCCAAAGGCGCAGAAACGGTGATCAAGACAATGTCGCTGAATGTGTCGCCGGTGACAGAGGAAAACAGCGCCATTTTGGTCGCCTTCAGCGGCTTTCCCTGCTTAGCAAGCGGATAACCATCCAATGCAGTCGCCGCAGCATCCGGCGTGCCGGGAGTATTCATAAGCACGGCAGGCACCGCGCCGCCCACCAGCCCGCCTTTGTTCACGCCAACCAGAAAGGCGATAGCAGGCAGCGTGTCTAGGCCGAAGGTGAAGGGAATGGCGATTGCCATTGCCATGATCGGCCCAATTCCGGGCACGGCACCCACAAATTGACCCAGCACCACTCCGAAGAGGACAAAGAGCAGGTTGTAAAGCGAGAAAGCGTCCGAAAAACCGGCCAGAATTGTTGCGAGATCAACCATGGAAATTATCCTTCATGGCAAACCGCGCCCGAGAAGCTGGGTGACGGCAAACCAGATTGCAGTCGGCATAAGCACAACGCCGCTAATGAGCCATAGGGGCCTACGTTCTCCGATGAACCACATAATGGCCAAAGCAAGAACGGGCGCGACATATTCAAAACCAAACCGTGACATGGCGTAGATGCCGGCCACCAATAGCAAGACATAGAACCCGGTGATCGCCATTTTGCGCGGATCGCGAAGTTGTTGCTTGGTCGGTTTGAGAAACAAAATGCCGCCGCTGATGGCAATGATGATCGAAATGATATTTGGCATCGTGTTTGGCGACAGGCTGCCACCCTCGGCCGTCTCGACGTAAACCGGGATCACGAAAAAATACATTGCCAACCCAAAGAGACAAAAGAATGCACCCGAAATGCGATCTGCGTTGATTGTCATGTGCCCCTCCCCGAGCGAAAGAGCGCCCCATTGCCGACGCAGGCAACAGGGCGCAAAAGATGTTTTTCTGCTTAGTCTGCGAACAGGACTTGGGCAGCCGCGAGGCCGTCGGTCATCATTTGCTGCGTGCCTTCGGGGCCCATGTTGATGGGCTTGCCTTTGACCGCATTCATGACGATTTCCGCAATCTCGTCTGACTTGACGGCCTCGGCCATCGCGGCTGCAATCGCTTCAACTGCGGCAGGATCGGTGCCTTTCGTCATGGCAAGAAAGAACACCGGATCAACAAAAGCATTCACGCCGTTCTCGACAAAGGTCATCACGTCAGGTGCATAGCTCAGACGGGACTGGTTAGCGCTTGCGATAACTTTCATGTCGCCGGATTCCAGATAGGGAAAATGTTCGCCCGACGCAAAACCGGCCAGAACCTGACCGCCGAGGATCAGTTTCATCACCTCGGCGCCGCCATCGGCGGTGACAAGGTTGAATTCGGCCTCTTTGGTGCGAGTGGTTGCCTTCATCATCAGCACCTGAGGCGGTGCCATAGTTGCGATGGGCAGTTGCCCTTGCTCTTTGGCATAAGCGATCATGCCTTCGAGATTATCGAATGGCGCATCCTTGCCTGCCACCAAAGCCAGCTCGGCCTTGGCGATTGTACCAAGATAGTCAAAGCTGTCTTGATCAAAGGGCAGTTGATCGCCGCGCTGAACAAGCTGGACGAGAACGGGAATACTCACCCCCATGCCGATTGTTTTGCCGTTTGCTGGCATTTGAGACAGGCCGGTGAACATGGCCACGCCGCCACCGCCGGGCTTGTTCTCGACGATGATGTTCCAGCCGGTGTTGTCGGCCATAACCTTACCCAGAATACGGCCCATCGTGTCCGTGGACCCACCAGCGCCAAAGCCGATCTGGATCGTCAGCGGCCCGTCAGGGGCCCAATCCTCAGCCATTGCAGGTGCTGCAAAAGCCATCACAGCGCTCGCCGCTAGGGCGATAAATTTCGTAGTCAGTTTCATTGTGTTTCCTCCCTGGAATTTCACTTTGGTTTGGCTATTTTGATTTCTCAAGTTTGAGTCTTTTTTCGGCTCGTTCGCGCAGCCCAGCGACTTGGTTGAGCAACGCATGTGGATCGACGAAGATGTTTGGCGCTCCGTCTTTGCGCGCTTCATGCTCTTGCCGTTTTTCATCGAGACCTGCCGAGAAACCATGCGTCGTCAGATGCACTTCGACTGGCATCTCCTGCGCTTCAAAGAAGGCGCGCACGGGGTTGACACTTTCGATGTAGGCTTCGACCTCCTCCCTTGGATAACGTGAATTGTGCGCGTTAGGCCGCGCTTGATTTGATTGGACCCATCGGGATCAGCTTTCCCGGGTTCATTGTGTTTTTTGGGTCCAACGCTTTTTTTATTTCTTGCATCACTGCCAGTTGCGCGGGCTCTTTCAATTTGGTCATGACGGGTAGTTTGCTTTGACCAATGCCGTGTTCGGCGCTGAACGATCCGCGCAATGCCACTAGCTTGCTGAAAACCAGTTCTTTTGCGGTCTCCAATGGCACGCTCTCCCAGTCGCAACCTTGCGCGGCGGACAAGGCGTAATGCAGATTGCCATCGCCAAGATGGCCGACGGTGAGCGGCTGAATGCCAAGCTGTGACATTTTAGGGTCCATCGCTTCGACAAAAGGCGCGATCTGTGCGAGGGGGAGCGAAATATCCAGATGATAAGCTGGACCGTTTTCGGTAATCGCCTCAAGGATCTGCTCGCGCATTTTCCAAAGATCAGCGCGCTGCTGTTGGGACTGGGCGAGCATGGCATCCAGTACCAGCCCTTCCTCCATCAATTCGGCGAAAAGCTCCATCACCTCTGCCTCGAGGCGGATACTGCCATCTTCCAGCTCTGCGGCATCCTGCGGACGTGATGATGCGACCTCTACCAGAATGCCGGTCGCAACCGTTCCTTCCAGCGGGCGGCGAGTGTCGGGAAACACCTTGCAAATCACGTCAACAGCGGGCTGTGGCATGTACTCAAAAGCTTCGACACCGCCACCCGTGTAATCCTGAAGTCGGTTCAGAACCTCAATCGCGGCCCCTAAAGAGACAACAGAAAGGAAAGCCGTCGAGCGCGCGCTCGGTTCGGGAAATAGCTTGAACACCGCCGCAGTGATGATGCCCAGTGTTCCCTCGGCTCCGATAAGTAGATCCTTGAGGTCATAGCCTGTGTTATCCTTGCGTAACCCGGTGAGCGCGTTGATCACCGATCCGCCTGGCATCACCGCCTCGATGCCCAGGCAAAGCTCACGCGTGGTGCCATAGCGCACAACATTGGAACCGCCCGCATTGGTCGACAGATTGCCACCGACTGTGCAGCTTCCCTTGGCACCAAACATGAGCGGAAAGATCAATTTATGCTCTAATGCTGCCGCATGAAGCGTTTCCAGCACCGTGCCCGCCTCGACGGTCACAGTCCGGCCTGCCGCGTCCAGCGCGCGCACAGCGTTCATCCTTGTAAGAGAGATCACAACAGACGGTTGGTCAACCAAAGGCACGCCACCGCCGCACAAGCCCGTCCTCCCGCCTTGGGGCACAACCGCGATACCATGTGCCTCACAGAGCTTGACCACATCAGCAACCTGCTGTGTCGAGGCAGGGCGCACGACCGCCACTGCAGGCGCGCAGTATTGACCTGTCCAATCCTCAAGATAAGCGGCCACATCGACATCTTCGGTCAAAACATGCGCGGTTCCAACAATCGCGAATAACCCGTCCAACATATGCCTGGCATCCATGGTGCGTATCTGTGCGGTCAAATTTTGTCCCCTTCAGCTTTAATGCAATGTCGCAGGCATTGGGGCCGGCAGCAGCCTAACTACCATCCACCATGGTAGCTTATTCTGTCAAGTAACATCTACCATGTCAGTTTGACATCACCAGCCGCTTCAAACATGATCCGCCCGTGATCCATAGGAGCGAAGCCATTGCAACCAATCGAACATCCAAAGTCACTTATGGAAGTCACCGCAGAGAAAATTCGCTTTGCCATCGTGGCAGGAGAATTGCCCTTGGGCTCGAAATTGTCCGAACAGCGACTAGCAGACATGTTGGGCGTCAGCCGCTCCCCCGTACGCGACGCATTGGCAGCCCTGCAATCAGAGGGGCTGGTCAGAATTTCGCCAAAGCGGGGTTCGTTTGTCTTTACCCCTGATCTCGGCGTGGTTGATGAACTGTGCGAACACCGCATGATTTTGGAAACTGCAGCACTCCGTCTTGGCATCGGGCGCAATCATGAAGGCCTTATGACCCAGATGGAAAAATCCTGCCGCGCGATGGAAGCCGCGATTGATGCAAATGACCCGCATGGGTACACGCTGGCGGATCACCAGTTTCACAATGCGATCTTTGAAGCTGCCGCAAACCGCACCTTAACGAAATCCTATAACCTTACGATTTCGCCTCTAAAAGCACTGCGAACGCACCTGTTCACGATCATGACCGAAAACACCGACCGTTCTTTGAGCGAGCATCATTTGGTGATTGAGGCAACATGCAGAAAAGATGTTGATTTAGCTGTATCTCATCTTGCCGATCATATCGGACATCTCGCTGAAGCCTTCCGCGCCAAACTGTCGTCCGAACAGATTAACGGGCACTATCAGACAAAACGAGGTTGAGACGGGCAGGGTGGTCTCGTAGCCTCGCCGTATGA
>CALGTJ010000687.1 GCA_937901435.1 uncultured Rhodobacter sp.
TTGTCCGCCTACCTTGGGCTAACGGTTGTCGCTTCCACGGGAATGCACCCTTTGTTAGCGCTTATTATTGTCGTCCCGACGATGGCTGCAATTGGTTACTTCTTGCAGCGCGGCATCTTAAATCAAACCCTTGGGGATGATATTTTGCCGCCGCTTTTGGTGACGTTTGGTCTATCCGTCATCTTGCAAAACCTCTTTTTAGCGGGCTACAGCGCGGATCCGCAAAAGATGGACGCGGGTGCTTTGGAAACGGCAAGTGTCAGCGTTGCAGGGCTGTCATTGGGCATTTTGCCGCTGCTGACCTTTGGGATTGCGATCGTTGTCATCGCCAGCTTGCAGTACATGTTTTTTTGCACCTCATTGGGGCGCGCGTTTCGCGCCGTATCAGACAACCAAGACATCGCGCAGCTTATGGGGCTGAACAAGCGACACATGTTTGGTCTTGCCATGGGGATAGCCCTTGGTGTGACGGCCATTGCCGGCATCCTTTTGGGAATTCGCACCAGTTTTGATCCGACGGCGGGAAGCGCGCGGCTTATTTTTGGTTTTGAAGCCGTCATTATCGGTGGGCTTGGTAACCTGTGGGGCACGCTGGCGGGTGGCATTATACTCGGTGTTGCACAAACCATTGGAGCCAAAATCGATCCGGGTTGGCAGCTTTTGTCAGGTCACATCGCCTTTCTCATTGTGCTGGCAATCCGACCTCAGGGTCTCTTCCCGAGGGTAAGCGGATGATCGTTCAAACCCACAGCGTTTCGCGGGGCTCTCAAAGTGCTAAGGTTGCCGCCTTCCTTGGCGTGATTGTTCTGATTGTCTTGATCGCGGCTCCTTGGTGGGCTGGACGTGCGGATATGCGGCTGATGGGCGAGATGTTCCTTTATCTCTCGCTCGCATGTCTTTGGAATTTAATGGCAGGGTATGCCGGTCTCGTCTCAGTCGGCCAACAGGCCTATGTGGGCTTTGGCGGCTATATGCTTTTTGCACTGACTATGTTTGCAGGCCTCCCACCGCTTGTGGCGATAGTGGGCGCAGGCGTTCTTGGTGCGCTTATCTCTATTCCTGTTGCAGCCCTTATCTTTCGATTGCGCGGTGCGTATTTTGCTATTGGAACTTGGGTTATGGCAGAGGTTTTCCGGCTGTCATTTGCACAAGTGTCTAGTTTGGGTGGAGGGTCAGGGTCATCCCTTCCCGTGGGCATCGTGCGCTCGCTCGCCGGATCGCGGTCCGCACGTGAGTCGCTGGCATACTGGATGGCCCTCGGTGCTGCGGTAGTCGTGATCGCGGCAGTGTATCTTTTCTTGCGTTCGCGCCGCGGCCTTGCCCTGACAGCCATCCGAGACAATGAACTGGCTGCTGCATCCTTGGGGATTGATGTATGGCGCATAAAATTTGTCGTCTACGTTGTAACGGGTGGCCTCACGGCGATGCTGGGCGCTTTAATATTCCTCCAAAAACTAAGAATTTCGCCAGATGCGGCTTTCTCTGTCAACGATTGGACCGCGTTTGTTATCTTCATTGTTGTGATTGGCGGGATCGGAACGCTTGAGGGGCCGATCATCGGAACGCTGGTTTTTTTCGCGCTAAGAGAAACACTTGCGGATCTGGGAACAATCTATCTGATTGTCCTTGGGTTCGTTGCGATTGTTGTGATGCTCAAAGCCCCGAGAGGGGTCTGGGGATTTGTTCGAGAACGTTACGATATCCAGCTTTTTCCATTAGCGTATCACGTTCAAAAAAAGCTCAAAACGGACAAATAGGGGACGGCCTTCGATCAACTGATTTTTGCTTTCACTGACCCGAAACACAGAGATAGCAAGACCAATGAAGTGATGGAGAATTTTTTAGCCCTAAAACTGGCACTGTCAGATTAAATTTGCTTGAGACGGGTAGGGCGACTTTGCAACCATGCCGAATGACAAAACACTCCCCATTCCACTACTTCAAAACCCGCCCTGAAGTCATCCGACTTGCAGTAATGATGTACGTACGATTTTCGTTATCTCTTCGTAATGTGGAGGACCTTCTTCATAAGCGGGGTATTGGGCGGAGGCCATTAAGTTTTCAAATGGTTAGTAATAACCCACAGCTTTTTTTACCTCCCACACATCACAGAC
>CALGTJ010000688.1 GCA_937901435.1 uncultured Rhodobacter sp.
CAGTTGCGGGCAATCAACGGGGTTTCATTTTGGCTGTGTTCATTTAAAAGAGCGGCCATTCCACACCTACATTTTCTTGGCCCTTACAGGCGGTTTCTGGTCGGAGCTGGCTGATCTTATGACTTGCTCGACGCCATGGTTTATCTTGGTCTTTGGTCGCCTATTGATCTAGTTTTGCCTGTACTTATGGGAGTATATATCATTATTTTTGCTGAGGCCAAGCACTCAGTTAATCTAGGTCAAAAGATCGTGCAACTTGTGTATGTTTATATATTTTTTTAGCGGTCAATCTCTGAAAATAAATCCTCTTGGATCTGCGCGGTCAAACAACTGGCCACCCCAACCTGATACATCGCTCTTGCCAATCCAAATTCTGTGCGAAAACTTGGCCTGACGCGGCCAGAAATTCATGTTTTTTCGATACTTACGCCCAATAAAAAATACAGTAATGGAATTTTTTCGGTCAATTTCTATAGCTGATTTGCAATAATTTTGAATAAATTTTGACGTATTAAACTCAATATTCCGGGGGCTTTGTTGCACAAATCGGCTCCTGAAGGGATTCACTAGCTGAATCCATCGTGATAGCTGACGTTTATGAGCAGCTGGACACCGACGACATACAAAACCCGGAACTGGGCAGAGTATAACCTTTCACTGAAGCGGCGCGGATCGTTATTGATCTGGTTCGACCCCGAGATGGACTGGGAGGCGACATCTTCTGGCCGGCGGGGACGTCAACAAACCTACAGTGCTGCAGCCATTCAGGCCTGCCTGACCCTGAAGGTCCTGTTCGGTTTGCCTTTGAGGCAGACAACGGGGTTCGTAGAGAGCCTGCTCAAGCTTGTCGGTCTGGACTGGTCTGTCCCTGACTTCAGCACCCTGTGTCGGCGTCAGAAGACGTTGTCCGTCGCCATACCTTACAAGGGATCAGCAGGACCACTTCATCTGCTTGTGGACAGCACAGGGATCAAGGCTGAAGGTGAAGGCGAGTGGAATGCTCGCAAGCATGGAGGCTCCAAACGCCGCCTATGGCGCAAGATCCACATAGGGATTGATGAGGAGACGCTGGAGATACGCGCGATCGAAGTCACGAGCAGCAGCATTGGCGATGCGCCGATGCTTCCCGACCTGCTCAATCAGATCGCTCCGGATCAGCTGCTTGGTAGCGTCACTGCCGATGGTGCATACGATACACGCAAATGCCATGACGCGATTGCAGCCCGCAACGCCCATGCTGTTATCCCGCCCCGCAAGAATGCCAAGATGTGGAAGCCTGATACGCCAGGGGCCAGAGCTCGCAACGAAGCGGTGCGATCCTCAAAGTACCTAGGTCGCGCTCTGTGGCGAAATCTGACCGGGTATCACCGCCGGAGCCGTGTCGAAACGAAGATGCATTGTGTAAAACGACTTGGCCAGCGCCTCTCGGCGCGCGACTTCGATCGTCAGGTCGCAGAGATCCAAATCCGCGCCGCTATCCTCAACGGTTTCACAGCTCTTGGCATACCCCGTACCGTGGCCGTAGGCTAAATCCGTCCGGGGTAAGGGGGAGATCGGCCTCAGACCGATTTGTGCAACAAAGCCGTCTTTGCCTCGTCAGTGATGTGTCGCCATGCCAACAGAACAACATTACCTTTGGTTGTTTAAATGAATAAACGCGACGCAGGTCTTTGCGAGTGAATGGCGATTCTTACCCTGATTTTTCCGCCGTGAGCGGCTCGATAACGGGACCGGCAGCGGCTATATTTTGCGCAGGGCCATGACGGCATTCATACCGCCAAATGCAAAAGCATTGCTCAGAGCAACCTTTACCAAAGCTTCGCGGGCGTCGTTTGGCACCACATCGAGCGCGCATTCCGGGTCGGCCTCTTCATAGCCGATGGTTGGGGCGATGATCCCGTCGCGCAACGCCATAATGCAGGCCAACAATTCCACAGCACCGGTTGCACCGATCAGATGCCCGTGCATCGATTTGGTCGAGCTGATCATCAACTTGTCGGCATGCGGGCCAAATACGTCCGCAACGGCGGCGCATTCGGTTTTGTCATTGGCTGCAGTCCCGGTACCGTGTGCATTTATATAACCCACGTCTTCGGGATTGATTTTGGCATCCTGCAGCGCACCCGCGATGGCGCGCGCGGCGCCTTGTTTTGAGGGCATAACGATGTCTGCAGCATCCGAAGACATGGCATAGCCAATAATTTCAGCCTGTATTTCGGCGTGCCGCGCTTTGGCATGGTCATAATCTTCAAATATGAAAATGCCGGCCCCTTCGCCTTGCACCATGCCATTGCGGTTGGCACTAAAGGGTCGGCAGGCGTCCTTTGACATCACGCGTAACCCTTCCCATGCTTTTATACCGCCAAAGCAAAGCATTGATTCAGAGCCTCCGGTGACCATTACTGGTGCCATACCGCTGCGCACCATTTGAAAGGCTTGCGCCATGGCATGGTTTGACGATGCACATGCCGTTGACACAGTAAAGCTGGGCCCTTTGAGATTGTATTCGACCGATAAGTGGCTTGCGGCAGCGTTGTTCATCAGTTTGGGGACCACAAAGGGGTGAACTCGATTTTTGCCAGCTTCATAGACCGAACGATAATTGTCGTCCCAGGTTGATACACCGCCACCAGCGGTGCCCAGAACCACGCCTGATTTAGCTGCCAGCGCCCCGGCAAACTCTAGGCCAGATTGTGTGATCGCTTCTTTTGCGGCGATCAGTGTGAGTTGAGTGAAGCGATCGTAAAGCGACAGCTGTTGACGGTTAAACACTTTGTCGGGGTTATAGCCCTTAATCTGGCCGCCGATCTGCACCGACAGTCGTTCAATGTCGCGCACCTCCAGAGGGCCAATCCCACAGGTGCCCTCCCGCATGGCTTGCAGGGTTCGGTCAACCGTATGCCCCAGCGCGTTGATCGTACCGGCACCAGTTATGACCACACGTTTCACGAGGTCTGCTCAGCAATTAAGTGCTCAACTGCGGTAATGATTGTGGCCACTGAGGAAATGTCAAAACCGCTGCTGCCGGGTGCATTGGC
>CALGTJ010000689.1 GCA_937901435.1 uncultured Rhodobacter sp.
ACCTGAGAAATAGAGGAAAAATAGAGCGGCGGACAACTACGCTGACACAGGGGGTTGCCGTGCGCCGTGGTGGAGTGGCCGGACGGATCAATCCAGCGTGTCCTTAGTAAAGTCGCCATGACCACGATGAACTTGGCAAGCCGGTTCGCAGAACGGGGTCTTTTGGGGTCTATCTGTCTGGTCGCCAAGATGATCCGTCGCGGGGGCTGCGGGCAGATTTATCATTTTCAAAGAAACTCATTACAGTCGTTGTGGGAATTTTCGCTAAAATATAGAGCATATGCCAAAATATTGGGCAAAAAGAGCAAAAATCTATCAGGATCGCGGCGCTTTCCCGGCCTATGCCGCGAGATTTCGCACCTGCGGCATTGACTTTCACGGGAATAGACGCATTTTTACGACATGATTGTTACGTAAGCGACATCACTAGAGCCAGCCAACTTACGTTTGGCTTCCGTAAGCGCCCCACAAACCTGCGTTTTGGCCCTTCCTTCTTTTTGACCTTGAGGACATCTATGAAAGATCACATCGCCAGTGGCGCCTCTTCTCCCTATTGTGCGCAGCCCTATCACAGGGTCGCGGTTATCGGTGCTGGCTCTTGGGGCACCGCACTTGCGGTGACTCTGGCGCGGGCAGGGGGCGAGACGCGGCTATATGGGCGCGATCCGGCGGTCATTGATGAAATCAACGCAAATGCAACCACAGAGGGCTTTTTGCCGGGTGTTTCGCTTCCCGAAAACCTGCTTGGCGTCAAGGATATGGCGCTTGCGTTAGAGGGGGCCGAGGCCATTCTGATCGTTGTGCCCTCATCGAGCGTGCGCAGTGTGGCGCGGCAGGTCTCGGCTCATGCTCCGGAAGGCGTCCCGATCGCGGTCTGCGCCAAGGGGATCGAGCCCGAAACCGGATTGCTGATGACCCAGGTTGCCGAAGAGGAACTGGGCGATCACCCGATGGGCTGCGTATCGGGGCCGACCTTTGCGCTGGAAACGGCTATGGGCCATCCGACGGCGGCGACTGTGGCCTTTCCGTTTTCCTACGAGGATCGCCTGAAACTGGACGAAAGTCCGGCCGTGCGGCTGGCGGTGTCCTTGTCGACAGAAAGCTTCCGCGCCTATGTGTCTGACGATCTGGTCGGCGTCGAGGTTGGTGGTGCGGTGAAGAATATCATCGCCATCGCCTGCGGTTTGATGACCGGGGCGGGGTTTGCCGAAAACACCCGCGCCGCCCTGATAACCTGCGGTCTGGACGAGATGAAGGCGCTGGCCGAAGCCCTTGGCGGGCGGCGCGAGACGGTTACCGGGCTGTCGGGCATCGGGGATCTGGCGCTGACCTGTTCCAGTTCGACCTCGCGCAATATGGCGTTGGGCCAGCAATTGGGTCAGGGTCTGCGACGGGCTGACTGTTTTGACGGCAAACCCGTGGTGGTCGAGGGCGAATTGAATGCGAAATCGGTCACCGACCTTGCCCGTCGCCTGAACCTTGTCCTGCCGATTTGCGAAACGGTGCGGTCTATCCTGCATGACGGCGCAGACGTCGGCCACGCCTTTGCCCATCTCTGGGCCCTCCCAATCGAGGCAGAACTCCGCGCGATGGATGTGTCGTTCGACCATCCTGCCACCGACCAAGATATTGCAACTCTTGCAGAAAGGATCTCATGACCCGCCACGAAAACTTTGACACACCTGCCATCCACGACAAGGATTTTGTGCTTGCCACCGACCTTGACGGGACGTTTTTGGGCGGCACAGAAAACCACCGCGCGGATCTGTACCGCTGGATCGAGGCAAACCGGAGTCGGGTGGGCCTGATTTTTGTTACCGGGCGCGATCCCGGCTTTATCCATGATCTGACCCGTAAACGGGGCGTGCCGCGCCCCGATTATGTGATTGCGGATGTGGGCACCACGATTGCCACGATGGATCACAAGCATTTTGTGACGCCTATCGCCGAACTCGAAGACGAGATCGCGGCCGCTTGGGGCGATGCCGGCCCGCAGGCGCAGTTTGCGCTGTCCGGTCATGCGGGGCTGACGCTGCAATCGACCCTGTTTCGTTATCGGCTGAGTTATGACATGGACCCGGTGCGGTTCGATCACAGCGCGGTGCAGAAGATCGCGGATCTGGGGTTGGATACGATTATTTCCGACAACCGCTTTTTCGATGTCCTGCCAAAGGGCGTCAGCAAAGGCCCATCTTTGCTACGGCTCTTGTCTCATCTGAACATCGACCAACGCCGTGTGCTGGTTGCGGGTGACACGATGAACGATCTGTCGATGCTCACGGTCGGCCTGCCTGCCGTGGCTGTTGGCGGGTCAGAGCCGTCCCTGATCGCCGCGGTGCAAGGGCTTGAGCATGTGCATGCGGCGCAGGCTGTCGGGGCTGCGGGTATTGCCGAGGCGATCTTGCACCACAAACTGTTCCCTGCGCATTGAAAGGACCGTCCGATGTCATCTGATATGGTTATCGTCTATCATCGCCAGCCCTACGAAGAAGTCGAAGAGAACGGCGAGATTGCACTGCGCGAGAACAAAAGCCCCAATGGGATCGTGCCGACGCTGAAAAGTTTTTTCAGCAAGGTAGATCACGGCGCATGGATTGCGTGGAAGCTGGCCGAGGATCCGGAAAACCCTGATTTTGATAAGAAAATCGAGATCAACGATGCCTACGGCAGTTACTCCGTGTCGCGTCTGGCCTTGTCAGAGGATCAGGTGCGCGAGTTTTATCACGTGACCTCGAAAGAAGCATTCTGGCCGATCCTTCACGGATTCAAAGAACGCTACAACTATGACCCGGTGGATTGGGCGAACTTTCAGTCCGTGAACCGCCAATTCGCAGAGGCCGCCGCCGCAGAGGCTGCACAGGGTGCGCTTGTGTGGGTTCACGACTATAATCTCTGGCTGGTGCCCGGTTACCTGCGCGAGATGCGTCCCGATGTGCGGATCGCGTTTTTCCATCACACACCCTTTCCCTCTGCGGATATGTTCAATCTGCTGCCGTGGCGCAAAGAAATCGTCAGCAGTCTACTGGCCTGTGATGACATCGGCTTTCATATTCCGCGTTATGCGGGAAATTTCGTCTCTGTCGCGCGCAGTCTGTTTGACGTGGATGTCACGGAACGCACGAATGTTCCGGATAAATGGATCTTTGAGGGCACCGCCCTGACAGAGCGGATATGGCCTAGCGCGATCCACTACGACGGTCGTGACGTGGCAATCAGCGTGACTCCGGTGGGGGTTGATAACGAATATATAGATGAAATTGCGCGCTCGCCCGAGACGGCAGAGCAAACTCAGGATATCCAGCAAGAGCTGGGTGAGATGAAGCTGATCCTTTCGGTCGGGCGCACCGACTATACCAAAGGCGGGATCGAGCAGTTGAACAGTTTTGAGCGTCTGTTGGAGTTCAACCCGGACCTGCGCGGAAAAATCCGGCTGATGCATGTGTCAGTGTCCGCAAATCGCAATATGTCGGCCTACGAAGAGATCCAAACCGAGATCGAACAGATCGCAGGCCGGATCAAAGGGAGGTTTGGCAGACTGGACTGGCAGCCCCTGACCTTGATTTCTCGGGCTGTGCCCTTTGCCAAGCTCGTGTCCTATTATCAGGCGGCCGACGTGGCATGGATCACGCCGCTGGCGGATGGGATGAATTTGGTGGCCAAGGAATTTATCGCCTCTCGGATCGATGGCGACGGTGTGCTTGTCCTGTCCGAGTTCGCGGGTGCAGCGGTTGAGTTGGCCGATGCGGTTATCACCAATCCATTTTCGAACCGGGCGATGGATCTGACCATCCTCAGCGCGCTTGAGATGCCGGAAATCGAACGGCGTCAGCGCATGAAAAACCTGCGTCAAGCTGTGAGAGAGACAAATGTGCGTCATTGGGTGCCCGGCACCCTGCGACTGAAGCCAGAAAAGAAAAGCGCCTCTGCCGCATAAACTTATGTTTGCGGGGTGCGGGATGCAAGGTATGGGCGCAGGCAAATCAGGCCCGAGCCCGTCTGAAATCCGAGCGCGATCCGAAAAATGCGGCCTCAGCGATCCCTTCGGTTGAACAAGGCTCGGATTCTGGGCAATCTTTGTGCTAGAGTTTCAAGAGTAAGTCTGGAGAACCCGCATGACCCGATTCCTTTGTATGCTGACTGCTCTTTCCGTTCTTGGCGGATGCGCGATGTTTGACCGCTTCACGTCGCGCAATGCGGATGTCAGCAGTTTTAACGAACCGGTCCTTTCGCCTGTGACACAAGGGGAATTTCCTCTTGGGATCGGGTTCCGCACCAAGGACGACCCTTGCCGTTTTACCGGTATGTCCGATGTGACCAAGGACCATATCACGCGCGAATCGAACCTGGTGTCCTGCCCGCTCGACTATGACGGACGCGGACGCTTTGCCATTGATTCGGACGCGATAGAGCGGGTGCGCACCGAGGAATATGTCGTTTATACGGTTCCAATCCCGTAAATACGGGCTGGAAACGCAGTGTTTCTGACTAGCGTGTAATCCGACCCCACAGATCATACTCCCCGGCCTCATCCACCTCGACGGTGACGATATCGCCGGGGTTTAGTGTGGCGAAATCCTCGTCGATGAACAGATTCCCGTCAATTTCGGGGGCATCCGCCATGGTGCGACAGGTGGCTCCGTCCTCTTCGATGCTGTCGACGATGACCTGCACCCGCTGACCGACCTTCGCTTCCAGCTTGGCCTCTGAAATCGCCTGCGCCTTTTCCATGAAACGGTCCCAGCGGTCCTGTTTGACCTCAGCGGACACATGGCCGGGCAGGGCGTTTGATCGGGCACCCGCGACGTTCTCATACTGAAAACACCCGACCCGGTCCAATTGCGCCTCGTCCAGCCAATCCAACAGCACCTGAAACTCTGCCTCGGTCTCGCCGGGATAGCCGACGATAAAGGTCGAACGCAGGGTCAGATCTGGGCAAATGCTGCGCCATGCTGCGATCTCGACCAGCGTTTTGGCGGCCGCCGCAGGACGCGCCATGCGTTTCAACACATCCGGGTGGGCATGTTGGAACGGAATATCCAGATATGGCAAAACCCCGTTTGCCGGGTCCGCCATGATCGGGATCAGGTCACGCACATGGGGGTAGGGGTAGACGTAGTGCAGCCGCACCCACGCGCCCAAAGACCCAAGATCACGCGCCAGATCGGTGATATGGGCGCGGTGACCGCGATCCTCTGCGTGTTTGATATCAACGCCATAGGCAGAGGTGTCCTGCGAAATCACCAGCAACTCGCGCACGCCCGCCTCGACCAGTCGCTCTGCCTCGCGGATCACTGCATGGGCGGGACGAGAGGCCAGACGGCCACGCATATCGGGGATGATGCAGAATTTGCATTTATGGTTACAACCCTCTGAAATCTTGAGGTAACTGTAATGGCGCGGCGTCAGCGACACGCCCGACGCAGGCAACAGGTCGATAAACGGATCGGGGTTGGGCGGCACGGCGCCATGCACCGCGTCCAGCACCTGCTCATATTGTTGCGGACCGGTCACGGCGAGGATCTTGGGGTGATGTTCGCGGATGTAATCCGGCTCTGCCCCCAGACAGCCCGTCACGATGACCTTGCCGTTTTCCTTCAGGGCCTCGCCAATGGCATCAAGGCTTTCGGCTTTGGCGGTGTCGAGAAATCCGCAGGTGTTGACGATCACCGCATCCGCGCCCTGGTAATCGGGCGAAATGCCGTAACCTTCGGCGCGCAGCCGGGTCAGAATGCGTTCGCTGTCCACAAGTGCCTTGGGACAGCCAAGCGAGACCATGCCGATGGTCGGCTGCCCCTCTCGTACGGTCGAGGGCATCCGGGCATGGGACTGGTCGGGGCGCAGGTCAGGCGGGTTCTGGGTCATGGCTTGCGCTATAAGGCCAAGGCGATAGGGCAGCAAGCGGTCTGACGCGGGGGGTGTGTGCGTATTGGCGCGTGGTTTGGGCTGATTTCGGCAATTTTTGGCGTGTCGGCGGGATCGTGCTTGTCGGCTGACCGCACACTGCTATCCTTTTCTTAACAAACAATAGGGTGGTGTGGCGATGATACGGTGGGTGCTTCGGGTTGTTGTAGGGCTGATCGTGCTGGTGATCGGCGCGGTCGTGCTGCTGTTCGTGCTGCCAGCGGATCGGATCGCCAAGGTTGTCACTGACCAGTTCGAGGCTGCAACAGGTCGCGCGATGACCCTGCAAGGGGATGTGCGCCCCACGCTATGGCCTGAACTGGGTGTCAACACCGGGCCGGTCACCATTGCCAACGCAGATTGGTCGCCCTCTGGCCCCATGCTGACGGCGCAGAGTCTGTCGATAGGCGTTGATATCGGCGCTCTGATCGGTGGAACCATCCATGTAAAACGGATCGAGGCCGAGGCCCCCAAGATCATCCTTGAGGTCGCACGCGATGGCCGCGCCAACTGGGATCTGGGTGGCGGTTCTGCTGATGATGCCAGTCCCAATGACTCTGGCGTCAATGATTCCGGGGCCAATGAAAGCACCGGTTTGCCACAGATTTCGCTGGATCGCGCCACAATGACCGGGGCCAGCGTCACCTTTGTCGACTACGCCTCTGGTGGCCGCACAGAATTGAACCAGATCGAGGCGAGCCTCAGCCTGCCCAGCGTGCAAGGCACCGCCAATCTGGCGCTTTCCGCCGTGATGCAGGGCCAGCCTTTCTCGGTGGACGCCACGATCAACGGCTTTGCCGATTTCCTGTCCAAAGGCGTCGTACCGGTCAGCGCGGACGCTAAAATCGGCGGCTCTGCCATCGCGTTCAAGGGCCGCGGGGGATTGGTGCCCTTTGCACTGGGCGGCGCGCTGGATGCGGATCTGGCGGATATGGCGGCGGTGTTCCGGCTGGTCGGGCAGGCGGCCCCGGACCTGCCACTGGGTTTTGGCCAAAAGGTGGCTGTCACCGGCAATATCACCGTCACCGACACAGGCGGCGTGACCCTGCGTGACGGGGTGATCCGGCTGGATCAGAATGTGCTGACCGGGGCCGTGGATCTGAACACCTCCGGCGATCGTCCCAGCATCACTGCCAAACTTTCTGCCGGGGCGCTGGATTTCTCGAATGCGATCGGCGGCGAGGCCAGTGCGGCACCCGGCGACACCACCGGCGCAAGTGGCTGGTCCCGAGACCGCATCGACGTTAGCGCCTTGGGGACAGTGGACGCCGATATCGCCCTTGCCGCCGCCAGCATCGACATCGGCCTTGCGCAATTTGGGCGCACCAGCATCATCAGCAAACTGGACGCAGGCCGCGCCGTCACCGAGATCAAGGAACTTGTGGCTTATGGTGGCCAGATCGGTGGCAGCTTTGTCATCAACAGCCGGGGCGGCCTGTCGGCCCGTGCGACGCTTGCGGGCGACGGCGTGGCGCTGGAACCTCTGCTGAACCAACTGGCGGGCTATGACCGTTTGCTGGCAAATGGCACGGTGACGATCAACGTGCTGGGTGTGGGCAACGATATGTTTACGCTGATGAATTCCCTCAACGGCGACGGCACGCTAAAGCTGGGCAAAGGCGAGTTGAAGGGCCTCGATCTGGTGGGAATGCTGCGCAACCTCGACCCGTCCTTTATCGGTGCGGGGGCCAGCACGATCTTTAACAGCATCACCGGGACCTTCAAAGTCGTCGACGGCGTTATGAGCAACGTGGACCTGCAACTGCTGTCGCCTCTGTTGAACGCGACGGGCAGCGGCGAGATCGGGATCGGTGGGCAAACGCTGGATTACCGCGTCGTGGCCAAGCTGCTGGAGGGTCAAACCAACGGTGGCATTTCCGTGCCGGTCATTATCTCGGGCTCATGGACCAAGCCGAAGTTTCGGCTGGATCTGGAGGCTATCGCAAAACAGCAATTTGGCGATGAGATCGAAGAGGTGAAAACACGGGCCGAAAGCGAAGTGGTCAAGAAGATCAACGAAGAACTGGGAACCAATGTCGAATCCCTCGACAATATCGAAGATACTCTGAAAAAAGAGCTGGAACAGCGTGCCACCAAGGGTCTGCTGGACCTGTTGGGCGGGAATTGACCCTTTGCGAAAGCCGCGTTCGAACATGAAAAAGCCCCGGCGGATCACCGGGGCTTAATTCTTTGGTCGCTTAGGGCAACACCTACCGACGACGGTCGCGCCGCGAGCTCATCGGTTGAAAGGCAACGCTAACGTGGGCTTCGCAATAGGGTTTGCCGGCTTTGACATTCAGGCCGCAAAACCAGAAATCATCGGTCGCCGGGTCGCCGATGGGCCATTTGCAGGTGCGTTCGGTCAATTCCATCAGGCTGATCCGCTTGGCCTTCTTTTCAACCTCGCGCACAGAGGCCAGCGCCTCTGGGCTGATCTCATTGGCAGAGGGCTGCGGGGGTAAGGGCTGCCCGGCGGGGATGATCTGCTTGCGCGAAATCGGCGTCACCGGCACCACCTCGGAAGAGGGGATGGAGTGGGACTGCACCGGCTCGGGCTCTGGCGCGGCCTCTTTCACGACCGCGGGTTTTTCCTTTGGCGTGGCAGGTTTGGGCGCTGTTGCAGCGGCGGTAGCCGGGCTGGCCGCAGCCGGGGTCGCGCCGCCCGCACGGTTGGACAGGCCAAGGCGATGCACCTTGCCGATCACCGCATTGCGCGTCACACCGCCCAGTTCCTTGGCGATCTGGCTTGCACTTTGCCCCTCGCCCCACATCTTTTTCAGAAGCTCTACGCGCTCGTCGGTCCAGGACATTTTGGTTCCTCAATTCGAAAACGACCCTGTGGCCGAACGCAACGCGCTCAGCCCATCCATGGCCGTTCTGATAACTCTGGTCAGTCTCTATTCTAATCACCTTGGCGGCGGATACAAGCACCGCCGCGCATTGCCCTAACGAGACCGCGCCAATTGTGCCTCGCGAAACGCCAAAAGCGCGGCCCCCGCAATGATCACCACCGCCCCGGAGATCGATATGACGTCTGGTACCACATCATAGATCAACAGATCGTAAAGCGTGGCAAAAACCAATGTCCCATAGCTGAAGGGCACCACAAGGCTTGAATCCGCCCGCGCCAGCGAATGCACAAAGCACGTCTGCGCCATGGCCATAAAGATACCCAAACTCGCCAAAGCAGCCCATTGTAAGGCAGTCGGCATCTGCCAGACGAAACTGGCGGCAAAAGTCGCGATACAGACGCCCAGCATATTGTTGATCAGCAAGATCTGGATCGCCTTTTCCCGCCCCGACAGAAACTTGATTATGGTGATCTCGATCCCGAACAGCATCGCCGCCCCCAGCGCCAGCAATGCTGCGGGCTGAAACGTCGAGGGGCCGGGGCGCAACAGGATCAAAGCCCCGATCAGGGCAATCGCCGCTGCCGTCCAGCGGATGCGCCCAACCTTTTCGCCCAGCACAAAGATCGCAAGGATCATCGCAAAAACGGGGTTGAGAAAGCTGATCGCGCTGGCATCGGTCAGCGGGATAAACGCCACAGAGGCAAACATCAGGCTGACCCCCGCCCAGCCAAGCAGGGTGCGCCGCAGATGCAACTTCATATTTGGCGCGCGAATTTTGGCGCGCATCAGGACTGCGACTGATCCAATCGCCATAAGCGCGAAAATAAACCGCCCCTGACTGATCTGCAAGGCATGCAAGGGCGGCCCCAGCGTGTCTGTCCCCAACGCCTTGGCCAGCAAGGTCGTCGCCGCGATAAACACGGTGGCCAGCACCATCAGAGCGATGGCAAGAGTTGGGTTTTCGCGTTTTGCGGTCATACCGTGCTATGAAACTACGGCGTGACTTCCGCAAGGGGCCTTTGAGGGGGCCGGGACCAAGTACCAGCAGAGTACTCGCGCTTGACGTGCGCGCAGGATCGTAAAACGGTGCGTCAGATTGGTTTAGAAGTAACATTTCTTATCCCAACGCCTCTGGCCTCGCAAATGGAAACAAGATGACAAAGCGAACGGCCTCCTGCGCCCGCTGTGCCATCCATATCACGGCACGTCGCGCCGCCGCGACCGTCTCGATGTGTCACTGTCTGCAATGCCAGAAACGCACTGGCAGCACTTATTGCGTCCACGCCTATTTCGCGCGGGATGCGCTGGTCGTCACCGGGCCAAGGTCGTCCTACACCCGCGCCGGGGATATGGGGTGCTTCATCACCTTCCGATTTTGCCCTACATGCGCCTCGACAACAGACTGGGATGTCGAGGCGGTGCCGGACGTGGTGGGTGTGCCCGTGGGCCGGTTTGCCGATCCAGAGTTCACCGCGCCGACCGTCTCTATCTTTATGCCGCACAAACACCCTTGGGTCGCCGCCCCCGACGGTGTGCCGCAAAATCCGGGCCACTCCGACGGTTTTCTGGCGGCGGCCAAAGTGACACTGCACAGTCGCCAGACGCGGTCCAAGTAGCCTGCGCCAGACAAAGCCACTTGCTTTTCCAACAACCCCGCGCTATCGCCGGAGAATGATCACTCGCACACATACGCCTCTGCGACGCCGACGCTAACCTGCGTCCCTGCGCAACTGTGATCCAGCGCCCTTTTGCGCCCATCTCTCCATCTCTACAAAACATTGACATAAGTCTGCCACTCCGGCACGATTTTGGCTTCATTCCATAAGGACCAATGCCATGATCCCGTCCGTTCTTCCGACCTATAACCGCGCCCCTCTTGCCTTTGAAAAGGGCGACGGAAGCTGGCTGATAGAGGCGGATGGCACCCGATATCTCGACCTTGGGGGCGGCATTGCCGTGACCGCGCTGGGCCATGCAAACCCCGTGCTGGTGCAGGCGATCACCGAGCAGGCGAACAAGCTGTGGCATGTGTCCAACCTCTATCAGATCCCCAAACAGCAGGCGCTGGCGGACGCTCTGGTCGAACATACCTTTGCCGACACGGTGTTTTTCACCAACTCCGGCACCGAAACCTGCGAACTGGCCGTGAAAATGGCGCGCAAGTATTTCTACGACAAGGGTCAGCCGGAACGGGTCGACATCATCACCTTTTCCGGCAGCTTCCATGGCCGCTCTTCTGCCGGGATCGCCGCTGCGGGGTCAGAGAAAATGACCAAGGGCTTCGGCCCGCTTCTGCCCGGGTTCGTGCATCTGACCTGGGGCGATCACGAGGCGCTAAAAACCGCCATCACCGACACCACTGCCGCGATCCTGATAGAGCCTGTGATGGGCGAGGGCGGCATCAAACCGGTGCCCGATCAATGCCTCAAGGGCTTGCGCGACCTCTGTGACGAACACGGCATCCTGTTGATCCTCGACGAGGTGCAATGCGGCGTCGGGCGCACGGGCAAGCTTTTCGCCCATGAATGGGCCGGCATCACCCCCGATATCATGATGGTCGCCAAAGGCATCGGCGGCGGCTTTCCCCTCGGCGCTGTGCTTGCCACCGAGAACGCCGGCAGCGGCATGACCGCCGGCACCCATGGCTCGACCTATGGCGGCAATCCCCTGGGCTGCGCGGTCGGTCTCGCCGTGATGAACACCGTCTCTGACCCCGCCTTCCTTGACGAGGTGAACCGCAAATCTGGCCTTCTGCGCCAAAAACTAGAGGGCCTGATCGCCTCTCACCCAGACGTCTTTGACAGCGTGCGTGGCTCTGGCCTGATGCTCGGGATCATCTGCAAAGTGCCCAATATGGATGTGGTCACCACCGGCTACGCCAATCATGTCCTGACTGTGCCCGCCGCCGAAAACACCATTCGCCTGCTTCCCGCCCTCAATATCCCGGACGAAGACATCGCCGAGGCCATCAATCGCCTCGACGCCACCGCAACCCAGATCGAAAAGGCCGGGGCTTAAGGGATTAAAACCGGCCCATCTTTTCATCCTGGTCCAAATACTCCGGGGGCGTGGGGGCTGGCCCCCACCCTTTGCCAGCACCCTTTGCCAGACACAAAGCGACACCATATGACCCATTTCCTCGACATCCACACCACTCCAGCCGCTGACCTGCGGACCATCATCGACAGCGCACAATCCATGAAAACCGCCCGCGCCGGTCTGCCCAAAGGCACTCCTGACGCGGAACAGCCGCTCGCCAATCACATGGTCGCGCTGATCTTCGAAAAACCCTCAACCCGCACCCGCGTGTCTTTTGACGTCGGTGTGCGCCAGCTTGGGGGCCAAACCCTCGTGCTCTCTGGCGCGGATATGCAACTGGGCCACGGCGAGACCATCGCCGACACCGCCCGCGTCATGTCGCGTTATGTGGACCTTATCATGATCCGCACCTTCGAAGAGGCAACGCTTCTGGAAATGGCCGAACACGCCACCGTGCCCGTCATCAACGGGCTCACCAACCGCACGCATCCCTGCCAGATAATGGCGGATGTGATGACATTCGAGGAACGCAACGGCCCGATCAAAGGCAAAAAAGTGGTCTGGTCCGGCGATGGCAACAACGTCTTTGCCAGCTTTGCCCATGCCGCGAAACAATTCGAGTTCGACCTGACCTTCACAGGCCCTCCAACCCTTGATCCGGAAGGCGCACTGGATGGCCTTTACACGATTGAGCGCAATCCGCAAAAAGCCGTCGAAGGCGCGGATCTTGTCGTCACGGACACATGGGTCTCGATGCACGATCCGCAATCCGCGCGCGAGCGTCGCCATAACCAATTACGCGGCTATCAGGTTAATGAGGCGCTTATGGCCCATGCCAAGCCCGACTCTCTTTTCATGCATTGCCTGCCCGCCCACCGCGATGACGAGGCGACAAGTGCCGTCATGGATGGCCCCCATTCCGTGATCTTCGACGAGGCCGAGAACCGTCTGCATGCTCAAAAAGCCATCATGCGCTATTGTCTGGGTGTCTGACGCCTGACGCGCGCCGCGAGGACGCCCGCAGGGCGGATCGAGCGGCGCGCCAGTGCAACAAAAAGGCCTTGCCCGAATGAACCCCACACTCTGGCTGCGCCTTGCCCCCATTGCCTTCCTGATCCTGTGGTCCGGCGGCTATGTGGTCGCCAAGGTCGCGCTGCACTACGCCTCGCCCATGGCGATCCTCAGCCTCCGCTATGGCTGCGTCGTGGTCATCATGGCCGTCGCCTACCTGATCTTCCGCCCACCCTTTCCGAAAAAACCCGTTGACTGGCTGCACCTCGCCGTGGTCGGCATCCTGATCCAGACCGTCTACTTCGGCATGACCTATCTGGCTTTCGTCAACGGTGTGGCCGCAGGCACGGCCGCGCTGATGCTTGCCTGGCAGCCCATCCTCGTCGCCCTTATCGCCCCGCGATGGAGCGGCGAAAGCGTCGGCTGGCGGCAATGGGGGGGGCTGATTATCGCGCTGCTTGGCACGACCATCGTCATCATCTCGCGCCTAGAGATCGGCCCGCCACCGGTCTTTGGCTTTGCCCTCATCCTGATCGGCCTTGCAGGCATCACGGGGGCCACGCTCTGGGAAAAACGCTTTGGCATCTCGCAGCATCCCATCATTGCCAATCTGGTCGGCTACGCTGCAGGTCTCGCCTGTATCCTGCCGTTTCTGGCGCTGGAACAAGGCATCCACATCGACTGGACATGGCAATTCAGCGCTGCGATGCTCTACCTCATCCTCGGCAATTCAGTCATCGCCGTCGGCTTGCTGCTGGCCATGATCCGCGCCGGAGAGGTCTCTCGTGTCTCCGCCCTCATGTTCCTCGTGCCCCCCGGTGCCGCCCTGTCCGCCTGGGTGGTCCTCGCAGAGGTCATGCCCCCCTGGGCCTGGGTCGGCATGGCCATCGCCGGGACGGGCGTGCTGATTGCCACGCGGAAATGACAATTCGATACGGTATTCACTTGAATACCGACGCCTCCTTGGTACGTTAGCCCTAACACATCATCAGGGAGAACGCGGATGGCCAAGGCAAGAATCGGGCTGATCGGGCTGGGAGTCATGGGGGCCAATCTGGCGCTGAACATCGCTGACAATGGCTTTCCCGTCGCGGTCTACAACCGCACCACCGACCGTATCTACGACTTTATCGACGGCGCGGGTGATCTGGCCAATATGCTGGTCGGGGCCAAGTCCCCCGAGGCGCTCATCGACG
>CALGTJ010000690.1 GCA_937901435.1 uncultured Rhodobacter sp.
CTACGGTTCCGCTTTGGTGTTCTTTGGCCTGATGACTTTTATCGGGCTGGGCAAAGGTCTGGTCATGCCAAACGCCAACGCGGGCCTTTTGGGTGTGCGCCCACATCTGGCCGGATCGGCAAGCGGGCTGGGCGGCGCAATCATGATCGGCGGGGGGGCGGCCCTGTCGGCTCTGGCAGGGGCGGTCCTGAAGCCGGGCACAGGGGCCTTCCCCTTGCTTTGGATCATGTTTATCACCGCGGTCCTTTCGCTTGCCTCCATCCTTTACGTGCTGCGTCGCGAAAAAGTGCTGGGCGTCAGCTAGGTCTTGCTCTGCGGTTTGCAAAAGCTATGATGGCTTTGCGCAAATCTGCAAAGGCCCGGCCACATGGCAACCCAAAAACTCTATGCCGGAGTCAAGCTGCGCGAATTGCGCCTGCGGCTTGACCTGACACAAAAGGGATTCGCTGAAAAGCTTGGCGTGTCCCTGCCCTATCTCAACCAGATGGAAAACAATCACCGTCCTGTGTCGACAGGCGTGGTGTTGGCTATGGCACAAGAGTTTGGCTTTGACGTGACAGAGTTGAAGGCGGGCGATGCAGAGCGTCTTGTCATCGACATGCGAGAGGCGCTGGCCGATCCGGTGTTTGCCGATGCCGCCCCACCCTTAGGCGATCTTCGGCTGGCCGCATCCAACGCACCGGCTCTTGCGCGCGCCTTTCTGGACCTGCACCGGGCCTACCGTCAGACACAAGAGCGGCTGGCCTCGCTGGATGAGGCCTTGGGTCGGGATGGGACCGGAGTAGCCCCCTCACCCTGGGAAGAGGTGCGGGATTTCTTTCACTATTGCGACAATTACATTGATCCGGTGGATCGTGCGGCAGAGCAGTTTTCGCGCGAGGTGTCGAAATCAAACACAGCCCTTAACGCGGCAATTTCCTATCTGCGGATAAGTCAAATTGATGTTCAATTCAAAGATGATGCCCGGCTACGTTCATTTGATGCCTCAACTGGCATTCTGACCCTGTCTGCACGGGCGGATCGTGCAAGTCAGGCGTTTCAGGCCCTGCATCAGATTGCCCTTATCACACAAAATGACCTGCTAGAGGCAACGCTTGATCTTGCTCGTTTGCAAAGCAGCGAAGCCCGCGCCATCGCAAAAATCGGACTGGCAAACTACTTTGCCGGGGCGGCGCTGCTGCCGTATCGTGCGTTCCTGAAGGCCGCCCAAGAGACCCGGCATGACCTTGAACGGCTCGCGGATCTGTTTGGCGCCTCAATCGAACAAGTCGCCCATCGTCTCAGCACATTGCAGCGCCCCGGTGCAAAGGGGGTGCCGTTCTTTTTTGTAAGGGTCGATCAGGCGGGCACGATCACCAAAAGACATTCGGCAACCCGGTTGCAATTCGCACGATTTGGTGGGGCTTGTCCGCTATGGAATGTGCATCAGGCGTTTGAAACACCCGGTCGCTTTTTGCGGCAACTGGCAGAGACTCCGGACGGGGTGCGCTATCTTTGCCTTACGCGGGACGTGTCCAAACCGGGGGGCAGCTTTACCGCCCCAGTGCGGCGGTTTGCGATTGGCCTTGGCTGTGAAGTGCGCCATGCCAGCCAGTTGGTTTACGCGGATGATCTGGACGTGGGCAAGGATGCCGCCTTTGAACCGATCGGGATTTCCTGTCGAATTTGCGAACGGCGCGAGTGTCATCAACGCTCTGTTCCGCCATTGGAACGGCCACTCAGCGTCGATCACAACAGTCGCGGCACGCTGCCCTACGAGATTGGTTGACGATCAAAGCGCGCGACCAATCCGAATTTTCGTCGAAAACTCGTTTATCGTTTCGCCCGCCGCCATCCGGCATTCACCGCGTCAGACTCACTACAAAACCAGCGCTCGCCGCGGGAATTGTTAATCTTGGTGACCGCATAGTTTTCCTGACCGGGCATGTGGTAGATCCTGCCACCGCCAGAGATATTGCCCTTGATCGCGCAAGAGGTATCAGGTGCAGGTGGGGCAAGCCGCGCCTCGGCGCGGAAGTCTGCTGGATTTTGCATGGTCGCGCGCCATGTTCCACGGGCTGAAAACAGCGCCTGTTTTTCCAGATTGATGTACTCTGCCGAGTATTTACGAAAGGCCCTGGCGATCCCGGCATAGACCAGATCCGCCCCCACATCGCGGCCCTCAACAGCGCAACGCGCCACCATACGCCCGTAGCGATCCGTATCCGTGCGCTGGCAAACCGCTGATTTCCCCTGATAAAGATCTCGTGCCTGCTCTGTCGCCCAAGTCCCGCACGCCCAAATGCTGCCGTTTTTCAACCGACAGGTTTGCGCACGTTCCGGTGCATCAATCCCATGCAGCCGGACTTTGACATCGTCGACCCAGAACGTATCCGCATCCACCACGCGGATCACGCCGTTGGCAGTTTGGCCCTGCGCGCTGAGGGTGAGCAAAAAGGTGAACGCCAGACACAATCTTAACATAGGTTAAGATCGCCCACCTCATCACAGGCTTCAAGATGAATTGGTCATAAAGCTTAACAAAGTGTTAAGATTTTTGCGCTCTACCGTTGAGCCTCTCGCCAATTGGGATGGATCCAAGGCTCTACATTTGCCGCAGCCAAAGGCGTGCGCCCCAAAATATGGTCTGCTGCCTTTTCCCCCACCATGATCGAGGGGCCATTCAGATTGCCATTGGTGATCTGTGGAAAAATCGAACTATCCGCCAAACGCAGACCATCGACGCCAATAACACGAGCCTCTGAGTCGACCACCGCCATCGGATCGTCCCGCCGTCCCATGCGCGCCGTGCCGCAGGGGTGATAAGCGCTTTCCACATGCTTACGTACCGCCGCGTCCAGTTCTGCGTCACTTTGCACGCCATCTCCGGGCTGTAGTTCTTTGCCCGAATAAGGCTGAAACGCGTCTTGCCCCAGTATCTCTCGGGTCAGGCGAATACAGGCGCGGAACTCCTCCCAGTCGTCCGGGTGGCTCATGTAATTAAAGCGGATCATCGGGTCCGCCGCGGGGTCGGCAGACCGCAGGGTCACAGCCCCGCGGCTTTTGGATCGCATCGGCCCCACATGGGCCTGATATCCATGGCCGCTTGACGCGGCCTGCCCGTCATACCGCACGGCGATGGGGAGAAAGTGATACTGAATATCGGGATAATCTATGCCCGCGCGCGAGCGGATAAAGCCCGCGCTTTCGAACTGGTTGGACGCGCCGATGCCGCCGCGCGACAGCACCCATTGCGCACCCACGACCGCTTTGCCAATAAGATTCCAGTATTTATAGAGGCTTACGGGTTTGGTAGCCGCCATCTGAATCGTCAGTTCCAAATGATCCTGCAGGTTTTGCCCAACGCCTGCCCGATCCGCGACAACCTCGACCCCATGCTCTGCCAGATGCGCGGCGGGGCCGATGCCCGACAACATAAGCAGCTTTGGCGAATTGATCGAGGAGGCCGCCAAAATCACCTCGCGCCGCGCGCGGATCACCTCGCGTTTGCCACCCCGGTGGATCTGCACGCCGGTTGCGCGCCCGTCTTTGATCACAATTTTCTCTGCCAACCCCCGGATCACCGCGCAATTGTCACGCTTCAGGGCTGGTTTCAGATAGGCATTGGCAGCCGACCAGCGCCGACCCTGCCAGATCGTCGCCTCCATCGCGCCAAAGCCCTCTTGCTGCTGGCCGTTGTAATCCTGCGTCACCGGATATCCCGCTTGCCGACCCGCCTCGACAAAGGCGCGGGTCAGCGGGTTGTCTTGCGGCCCGCGCGAGATATGCAATGGGCCGTCGGTGCCACGCCACGACCTGTCGCCCTGCGCGTCGCAATGCCAGTTTTCCATCCGGCGGAAATAGGGCAGTACATCGGCAAATGACCACCCCTGCGCCCCCATGTCGGCCCATGTGTCAAAGTCGCGCGCATGGCCGCGCACATAAACCATGCCGTTGATACTGGACGACCCACCGATCACCTTGCCACGCGGACAGGCCAGTCGGCGGTTGTTCAGATGCGGCTCTGGTTCGGTCCTATATCCCCAGTCATAGCGCTTCATGTTCATCGGATAGCTGAGCGCGCCGGGCATCTGGATAAACGGCCCCGCATCGGTTCCGCCATGTTCGATCACCAGCACAGACGCGCCACTTTCGGCCAAGCGATAGGCCATGGCACAACCCGCAGAACCCGCCCCGATGATGACAAAATCCGCGACTGAATTCGCCTCGCTCATGCGTCAGCGGCCCGCAGCGGCGTATAATCGACCATAACATGCTGCCGATAGGCCGGGCGTTGGGTAAGGCTTTGATAATACGCCTCTATATTGGGTCGCGGGCGACGCGCAATATCGATATCGAACCAGCGGAACAGCACGTGCCCGATGACGATATCGGCGGTGGTCAGCGCACCAGAGGTCACAAACTCGCGCCCCTCCATCTGCGGCTCCAGCAGGTCCAGATGCGCCTCGAACTTGGCAATGGCCACAGCAAGCGTCGCCTCGTCCCGGTCTTTGGCCGCCGTGCGCACGCGCGGCCAAAAGATCGGCGCGGTAAAGCTCTGCGCAAGCTCGTTCTTGCCCCATTCCGCCCACATATCAACCCGCGCCCGCGCCGCCGGATCGGCAGGCCAGAAGGCCCCGCCATCCCCATAAGCACTTGCCAGATAGCGCAGGATCGCACAGCTTTCCCAGACCACCAGATCACCGTCGCGCAGAACTGGCACCAACCCGCGCGGGTTCATCGCGCGGTATTGCGGCGTGTCCGTCCCGCCGTGCACATGCCCGTAATCCAGCCGCTCGTGGTCCAGCCCCATCTCGGCGATGGCCCACATCACCAGTTGCACATTGGACGAGGTCGCCCGGCCGTAAATCGTCAGCATATCGAGGTCTCGCTTTCTTGAGGGGGTAAAATGCGGTCAAGGGTGAGCAGGCTCAACCTGACGGCATCTTGCGGGTTCACCGGGGTGGTCCCGATCGCTGCGCGAATGTAAAACCCGTCGATCAGGGCCGCGAGGATCTGTGCGCAGTCAACGGCACGCACCCCCACCAGAGGGCGCAGATCATGGATCAGGTTAGAGCGTAGCCGACGTTGATACACCGCCAAAAGCCGCGCGGCATCTGGTGACAATTGCGCCTGCACATAGAAATTAAGCCAGGCGCTGATGATGGGCGCGCGAAACTGTTCTGTATCGAAACTGGCGCGCAGGATCGACTCCAGCCGCGCGCGTGGCGTGTTGGCCCCGGCCCGTTGCGCCCGCACCACTTGGCCAAATCCAAAAAGGATGTGGCGCATGGCCGCCAGAAAGATCTGATCCTTCGCCCCGAAATAATGATGCGCCAGCGCCGAGGACATGCCCGCCGCCTTGGCAATCTCGCTGACCGTCACATCAAGCGAGCCCGCCTTGCCGATACAATCAATCGTCGCATCCACCAAGGCCGCGCGGCGCAGCGGTTCCATTCCGACTTTGGGCATGTGGCAAGGCTCCTGCACAGGGGTGTGCAAAAGCTAGCGGTTTTTTATTGACTCGTCAATCAAGAAAAATCACTACCACGGACGACCCGGTTTCATCTTGGCGAAAATACTCCGGGGGGGGCGTCAAAGACGCGGGGGCAGCGCCCCCATCCGCCCACGATACAAGCGTTACCGGACCCGGCGAAACACCAGCGCCGATCCACCCCTCACGGGCGCCAGTTCCAAACTGCGCCCATCCGCCTTTGCGAGGGTAAAACAGTCGGTCCGCTTTTCGCCCGGCGTGGTCTTGACCAGAACCGGCCCCGCCCCGCGCAAGCCCTCGCAGGTCTCTGCCACCCTCAGGAATCGCGCTTTCTGGAATTTACCCTTGTTGCGTTCATATAGTTCTGATCCGCGAATGGTGATCTCGGCCTCTCGATCAGACGTCGATTCCCAATCGCCCTGCAACGCCCGCCTTAACGACGCATGTGGATCGCTTCCGGGGCGCAATTGCACAGCGCGGATCACCACGGCTGCGATCTGATTGCGCAGGTCCGCCTCATCCCCGGTCAGCAGAACGGCAGTGTTCAAAGGCATCTCTTCGAGCGCAAAAAACACATCATCCGGCGTTGGCCCGCTGTAAAAAGCGCGCATTTTCACACCCTCGCTGTGAAAGCTGCAATAGGCGCGCCCGTCCTCCAACTCGCAGCCCTGAAACAACGCCGCGACGGTGAAGGGTGTGCCATGCTCTCCGGCAGGCAGGTCGGTGGTCAGATCGCCCGCGTTGATATCCAGATCGGGCGTGCGCGGCAGTTCATTCACCGACTGTACGATCCCGGCATCCGTGTTTCCCTCGGGCGCGGGGCTTTCGGACGTTGGCAAATCGGGCAGGACAGCCAGTTGAGTGCCACCGCCCCCCGGCCCTCTGGCCCCGGTGACAGCCCCTGCCAGCCCGGCATCCACCAGCGTCAGGGTAAAGGCAATCGCGGTTTCACCGGTATCGATCTCGCGGAATTGGGTCGCGTCAAATCCACGGCCCTCACACTCTGTGTCGCCGGTGATGGTGAACTCTTTGCCCTGCGTACAAAACATAAAGCTCTGTCCGCGAAACCCGCCACCGTCGGACCTTGCGTGGTAATAATAGTACCTCTTTTTCAGCTTACCGGGCACAGGCGTGGCACAATCGCCCGGTTTGATGTTCCACCAGCCTTCCGAGGTCCAGTCGGTCTCACCCTTGTAACCGATGGCGATGCTTTGCAGCAGATCGGTCTTGTTGCAAATCTCCAGCCCCGCCTGCGCGGACGCTGGCAGACCGGGGGTCAAGGCAAACGCCCCCCCCAGCAAAAAGAGACGCAAAAGGTTTAAGCGGCTAGGCATCATCCCTGTCTCCTGGCACAGACTGCGGGCAGAACGGCAAAGCCCTGCCCGATTGATCTTGATCTAGCCGCGCGATCCACCGCGCCGCCCGCCCCCTGTTGGCTCTGGCTCTGGATCCAGAATGACCGCTGGCAAAGGTACCGGGTCTGGCTCGACGGCAAGACCATCGGGCACGGGATCCGGATTGGGGTTCTCAACCACGACAGGGTCCTGCACAGGGGCGACGTCCGGCGCAGGCGCCTCTGGCACGCTGTCGCCAGACCGGTCGAACTCTGCGCCGCCGCCGGTGACGGTCAAGGCAGGCGGGTTTGGATCAATACCGGGAGCAGGCACGACGGGGGCAGGCACGACAGCCGGGGCCGCGCTGGACGGGGCCACCAGTGTAAAGGTGAACAGCCCGGTGTCGCCGCCCGTGTCGATCTCGCGGAAATCCTCGCTGTCAAAGCCGCGCTCGGCACAGCCCGTATCCCCGACGATGGTATAGGGATCGGGTTGGGTGCAGAACAAATAGTTCTGCCCGTCAAATTCGCCCCCATCAACCTCGGCGCGGTAATAGAAATAGCGGCGGTTCTTGCCATCCAGCGCAGGCGTCGTGCAGGCCCCCGGCTCTACGTTCCACCAGCCTTCGGATGTCCAGCCATCGTCTGCCTCGTAGCCCACAGAGATGCTTTGGATCGCCGTGGTGTCATTGCAGAATTCCAGCCCCGCACCCGCGTCAGAGATATCGTCGGTGACAGCGATCGGGTCCTGGCCCGGCGTATCGGCCACATCGCCGCGTCCGGTGTCTGCAGCAATATCCGGAGCAGGCACGTCGCGGTCATTACCCTCGGCGGCCAGCGTATAGGTATACCGGGTGCTGCCCGCGCCGATGTCGACCTCGACAAAGTTTTCCCGGTCGTACCCGCGCGCCTCGCAGTTCTGATCGCCCACGATGGTGTAGGCGTCCGGCGTGGTGCAGAAATAAAACTCGTCCCCCGCGAAATCGCCGCCATCCACCTCGGCGCGCAGATAATAGTATTGCTTGGTCAGATCGCCCGCAATCAGCGTGGCACAGGCTCCGGGCTCTACGTTCCACCACCCCTCAGAGGTCCAGTCTTCACTGCCTTCGTACCCGATGGAAAAGCTTTGCTTGGCAGCGGTTTCGTTACAGACCCGAAACCCGCCACCAGCCTCTGCCGTATCAACGGCGGGGACCTCGGCAGGTGTGTCCAGACCGTCCAGAAGGGCAAGCGCATCGGCCACCAACCCGATAGAATGGCGATAGCCCGTTGTTCCGACCCCGACGTTCAGCTCTGCAAAATCCTCGCTGACATAGCCGCGCGCCTCGCAGTTCTGATCGCCCACGATGGTATAGGCCTTGGGGGTCGTGCAAAAGATCGCGTTATCGCCATCAAAGTCGCCACCGTCCACTTCGGCGCGGTAGTAGTAGTATTGCTTTGTCAACGCCGTTCCGATGACTTTGGAACAGGCCTCTGGTTCCACGTTCCACCAGCCTTCAGAGGTAAAGCCCTCGTCTCCCTCATAGCCGATCGACACGCTTTGGGTCTCAAGGGTCAGGTTACAGATCTCTAGCCCGACCAGATCGCTCGTCGTGTCAGGAGCCACACCGGGGGCCGGATCTATCGTCGGGACTTGTGGCGGTGCAAGGGCTGCGCCCTGTGGCACCGTATCCAAGGTGTAGGTAAAGACGGATTTATTCGCCCCGACAAAAATCTGACGGAAATCTTCGTTATCATATCCGCGTGCCGCGCAATTCTGATCTCCGACGATCTGATAGGCCTCTCTTGTGGTGCAAAAGAAATGGCCGTCGCCCGGAACGCTGACACCGTCAACCTCGGCGCGGAAGTAATAGTATTCCTTGTCCAACTCGCCCAAGGGCGTTTTGCATTCCCCCGCCGGGATGTTCCACCAGCCCTCAGAGGTCCAGCCGTCTTCGGCCTCATACCCGATGGACAGGCTTTGCTCGCTTTGGGTTTCATTGCAAAAGATCAGGCCGCGCGAAACTGCTTTCTGGATCGCCGTCGTATTTGTGTCGGTCATGCGGTAAGTGTAATCCGCAGACCCCTCGCCTGCGTCGATCTCTATGAAATCCTCGCGGTCATAGTCGCGCGCCACGCAATCCGTGTCACCGACGATCAGGTATTCCTTGGGCGAGGTGCAGAAATAAAATCCGTCGCCCTCAAATTCACCGGCCTTCACCTCGGCCCGCAGGTAATAATAGCGGTCCTTCAGATCGCCGCCGATGACGATCTTGCATTCGGTTGGCTCGACGTTCCACCATCCCTCAGAGGTCCAGCCATCCGACGTCTCATAGCCCACAGAAACGCTCTGAAGCGCCGTGGTGTCATTGCAGATTTCCAGACTGGCCTGCGCGGCCCCCGTCATGCCGATCAGCGCCGTCGCCCCGATCAGGCCGCCCGTAAAAAGTGACTTTGAATAAATAATCATACCAACCTCCGCTTTGAATTGAGTGTACTCAGCGAAATGGGCATCGGTAAAGTAGCCAGACAGAGGCAAGGGGTCAGAGTTTACGTGACAAATCCCGTCACAGACCCGTTTTGCGGCAAAAACAAGGGCAGAATCAGGGGGAGGTTGCCATTGTCATAGCTTTGTCGCCACCGACAGCGGAGTCATCGCGCGCCGTTTCAGCACCGCCTCGCGCCATGTGATGAAGCTGACAGAGGCCAGAATCAGCGTGCCGCCCATGATGACCCACGCGTCAATTGGTTCTGAAAACACCAGAACGCCGATCAAGGTCGCCCAGACAAGCTGTAAAAAGGTGACCGGCTGCGTCACCGCAATGGGCGCGGCGGTCAGGGCCAGCGTCATGGTGTAATGTCCTGCCGTGGCAAAAGCCGCCACAAGAAAGAACCAGCCGATGTCGTTCCATGTGACGGGCACCCAGACCGCATAGGCAAAGGGGGCCAGAAAGAGCGTCACCATGATCGACAACCAGCCCACGACAACGGCGGCAGAGACCCGGTCGGCCATGATCTTGGCAATCAGGTAAGAGGTGGCGAAAAACACCCCGTTGGCCAGCATCGCCAGATGGCCCGTCGACACCTCGCGCACACCGGGGCGCAGGATGATCAGCGCCCCCAACAGGGCCAGCGCAATGGCAAAGATCCGTCGCACGGCCAGCTTTTCGCCCAGAAAAATTGCCGCCGCGATGGTGATGTTCACGGGCGTGAAATAGCCCATGGCGGTGACCTCTGCCAATGGGATCTGGGTCATCGCGTAGAACCACAGCATCACCCCAAAGGAATGCGCCAGCCCGCGAAACGCAAAGAGTTTCATTGCGCCCTGCGCCAGTCCTGCCCGCATCATCGGGCGGATCATCGGCAGCAAAAACACCAGCCCCAGCGCATAGCGCATGAACGCCGCTTGCGGTGCGGGCACGGTACTGCCAACGTGTTTGACAGTCGCCGTCACGGCAACAAACAGGAACCCTGTCAGCAGCATCCAAAGGACAGCTGCCACCGGGCGGGAATTTTGAAGATCAGTGCTCATGTGACGCGACTAGAACGCAACCGCGCGCGACCCACAAGAGGCATCGCGACGAAGTTTGGTCTCTGTTATGCATGGCGGATGATTAACAGGGAAACCGCGATGAGCTGGATCAAAACAATTGCCTATGAAGACGCCGATGAACGCCTGCGCCTGCTTTATGACCGGGTCAGCGGGCCGGACAGGAATGTGGACAATATCATGATGTCCCACGCCCTGCGCCCGCATTCGATGGAGGGACATATGGGGCTGTATAAGGCGGTTCTGCACAACGCCGCCAACAGCCTGCCAAAGTGGTTTTTAGAAACCATCGGGGTCTGGGTCAGCCTGCGCAATCACTGTCAGTATTGTGTCGAACATCATTTTGTCGGCCTCAAACGCGGCTTGCGCGATGACGCCAAAGCCGATGCCATCCGTGCCGGGTTCGAGGGGGGCGCGGTGACTTTGCCAAACCTGTCAGAGGCGCAGAATGCCGCGATGATCTATGCCGCCGCTCTGACCGATGATCCTGCCCATGTTGACGAAGGGCTGATCCACGCCATGCGCCGCGCGGGGCTAAGTGACGGAGAGATCCTTGAGGTCAATCAGGTCACCGCCTATTTCGCCTATGCCAACCGCACCGTATTGGGGCTGGGCTGTTCGCTGATCGGGGATGACATCGTGCTGTCGCCCAACAACTCTGACGACCCGAACGACTGGGCGCATCGCTAGTTTCGCGTCCAGATCGCACGCTGGCCTCAGGCAAACACCAGCTTGACCGCGATGGCCCACATGGTGACGCCCACGACGCCCTCTAGCACACGCCACGCCATCGGCTTGGCGAACAGGGGCCGCAGCAGACGCGCGCCATAGCCAAGCGAGAAGAAGAACACAAAGGACGCCATCACCGCGCCAAGCCCAAACGCCAGTTGCTGCCCTTCGTATTGGATCGAGATCGAGCCCAGCAAGATCACCGTATCGAGGTACACATGCGGATTAAGCCAGGTCAGCGCCAAGACCGTGCCCACCGCGCGGCCCAGCGCCCCCGCGCCGCTGTCTGCCGGTTCCAGCGCGCCGTCAGCGCCGAAAGCCGCGCGAAACGACAGCGCGCCGTAGACAAACAAAAACGCCGCCCCGCCCCAGCGCATGAGCGGCGCCAGACCGGGGATCGCCTCGTTCACGGCGGCAAATCCGGCCACGCCAATGGTGATCAAAATGGCATCGCTGATCGCGCAGGTCAGCACCACGGCCAGCACATGCTGCCCGCGCAAACCTTGGCGCAGCACAAAGGCATTCTGCGCCCCAATCGCGAGGATCAGAGAAAAGCTAAGGGCAAATCCGGCGAAAAAGGCAATCATGGCGGCTCCTTGCGACACAGGCTTTCCATTGCACCGAACCGGTGAATGCGCAACTCTGCGCCATGCCCGAACCCATCCATTGCACCGGCCTGTTGCGCCTTTCGACCGCTGATCAAAAGCGCACCTCGGGGCATTTCGCCAAGCTGGTCACAGAGAATGCGTCCACCTTTGCGCGCCACCTTGGGGCAGAGATCTATCCCGGCTCTCTGAACGTAGAGATCGGCGACCCGCTGGGCCTGCAATATATGCTGGATGCGCGCCTGATTGCGCCTGATTGCGCCTGCGGGGATCATCCGACGCGCCGAGTTGCGCAATATGCCGCGTTATATCGGGCAAAGCGCGTTTTGGCGGGCTCAGTTGCACTATGGCGCGGCCACCCTGCCCGTCTGGGTGTTTCGGCGGCGCAAATCCAAAGTGCCCGCCGGGGTGATAGAGCTGCTGTCGCCCACACGATTGCGCGACGTCCATGGGATGCGCGACAAAGACCCGATCACCCTAACGCTTCACTTTGGCCCCGGATCAGTCCCCGCACCGGGGGATGACGGGGTGTAGGAGAATTCCTTGGCCTGTTCGACCTCGCGGTCATAGTCAAACCCGAACTCGTCACACAGCGCACGGGCCTGCGCCTGTCGCACGGCGGCGTCCTCGCCTACCCGCGCGCGGGTCAACAGGCCAGAAACCAGCCAATCCGCTGTTGCCACGAATTCACCGGGCTTGTGCCCGTCGATATAGACAGAGCGCCACAGGTGCAGCGCCTCTGACAGCAAGGGTTCTGCCCTCTCTGCCGCACCGGATGTCAACGCCATGCTTCCGGTGTTCATCAAGCCATAGCCCAAGCGCGCATCCCCCGCAGGCAGGACCTGCCGCCAGATCGTAAGGGAAAACTCACACAGACGCAGCGCCGCCGCCCCCTGCCCCAAGGCATAGCGCACCGTGCCAATATTGTTCAGCGCCCGCGCCCGCGCCTCACTGGCGCGCGGCACGTGACGACGCAGGATCGCCGCCAATTTTTGACGGGCACGCAAAGACTGCCACAGGGCGTCAGGCGCGCCACCGCGCCCCTTGTCCAGCAGAACAACGCCGAGCAAATCATAAGACTCCGCCAGATCAACACTCTCTGGTCAATGCGCCTCGTCCAGCGCCTCGGCCCGGCGCAAGGACTCCTCTGCCCCCTCCAGATCCCCGTTGCGATTTAGCGAAAGACCCAAATTCGTATGTCCCACGGCGATCACGCGATCCTCTTCCGGCAAGCGCGCCTCTTTCAACGACAAAGACGCCCGCGCCAGTTCGACAGAACCACCCATATCGCCAGTCGCTCCCAAAAAGAGTGAGGCCTGATTGAGCAAAAAATCCATCGCGGCGATTTTCGGAGCGTCTCCACTGCCCCAAAGCGCGCGCAGATGCGGTGTCAACCGCCGACATTCAGGCCAATTGCCGGAATACGCAGGTGTTGACCCACCCGGATAGACCGCCGCCAAAAGCGCGGCTGCGGCGGCGTTCAGCGGGGCGTCACCTTGCATCGCGCGCAGGGCTGCCGCGCTCATCCGGTGCAATTCATATCCCACCGTGCCGCGTCGCAGGATAGAGCGATCCACCAAAGCCTCTATCACCGCCGCAACCCGCCCCGGCGCTTGCGCAAGCTCTTGCAGATTTTCTGGCATATCTGTTTTGTGAAACTCCCAACGCCCACCCGGAGCATCCACAATCAACCCCGCCTGCAACCCCTCGGGCGCAAACCACGCAAACACATCCGCGATCTGTTGGGCGTCGGGGGGAAGGGTATCATAGCTGAGTTGCACCGTCGCAAGGATAGAGCGGGGGTATTCCGGGTGGGCGTCCGCATCGGATAGTATCGTATCCACCTGTGCAGCAAAACCGGCAAAGCTTTGATCCACCTTGCGCCGCAGCAGGTTCCCCGCAATCACAAGCGCCAAGGGCAGACCGCCCAGCGTCTCTGCCAGATCGCGTGCGCCTACCCGATCTTCGCTGCGGTGCGAGGTTTCCAGCAAAACCTCTACCGCCGGATCGTCAAGTTCTTTGTAAGCCAGTGCACCCGGATGCATGACCGCGAAATCGCCCCACCCATTGGCCGCGCGCGTTGTCACGATCAAATGCCCCGGCGGGATCAGATCGCGGAGGGTGGCATAGTCAGGGATGTTGTCAAAGACAAACAACCACCGCTCTCGCCGGGTGCCCATCAGGTCAAACAGGAGTGTGACCATAGATTCGGTCTTTTGATCGTCTGTCAGGATGTCTTGTTTGATGTGGGCATAGAGGCGACAAAGGTCCGTGATCAGGGACGATCTGTTCTGCGCATT
>CALGTJ010000691.1 GCA_937901435.1 uncultured Rhodobacter sp.
GGAATTGCCGTGGCAGAACCGCCCCCTGATCCAGCGCCGCTATCGCAAGACCGTTGCGGGCCGGTTGATCCCGCCAACGGGCGCAGAACTGGTGCCGCTGGACGAGGCAGAAGTGCGCGCGGCGGCGCGAGAGTTGCGCGACGCGGGCGTCGAGGCGGTGGCGATCTGTTTTCTGTTTTCCTACCTCAACCCGGCGCATGAGGTGCGCGCCGCCGCCATCGTGCAAGAGGAAATGCCAGAGGCCTTCGTGACCACTTCCGCGTCGATCTCGCCCCAGTTCCGCGAGTTCGAACGGTTCACCACGGCCGCCCTTGCGACCTTTGTCGGGCCTAAGGTCGGGCGGTATATCAGCGGGTTAGAGACGGCGCTGCGCGGGATGGGCGTCAAGGGCGATCTGCGGATCATGGCCAGCAACGGCGGGGTGGCCACACCGCGCATGGTCAACGAGAACCCCGCGCTGACGCTGATGTCGGGGCTTGCGGCGGGTCTGCTGGGCGGGGGCTGGGTCGGGGCACAATGCGGGCGGGCCCGGCTGATCACCTTTGACATCGGTGGCACCTCTGCGGATATCGGGATTTGCGTGGACGGGCAGTTTGCCGAAACCGACGCGCGTTCGACCTCGATTGCTGGCTTTCCGCTGCTGATGCCGATGCTGGACATTCACACGATTGGCGCGGGCGGTGGGTCGATTGCCTATGTGGACAAGGGCGGCGCGTTTCGCGTGGGTCCGCAAAGTGCGGGCGCGGTGCCGGGGCCTGCCGCCTATGGCAAGGGCGGGGTCGAGCCGACAGTGACGGATGCCAATCTGGTGCTGGGGCGGCTGGAGCCTGCCGATTTTCTGGGTGGCGAGATGGGGCTGGACGCCGAGGCGGCGGACAAGGTGATCTCTGATCTGGCGCAGCGGTTGGGCATGGAAAAACTGGAGGCCGCAGAGGGTGTTCTGACCATTCTGAACGCCAATATGGCCAATGCGATCCGTTCTCGCACGGTGCAAAAGGGCATTGATCCGCGTGACTTTGCCCTTGTGGCCATGGGCGGCGCAGGGCCGCTGCACGGGGCCGAGGTGGCGGCCATGTTGCAAATCCCCGAGGTGATCGTACCGCCCTATCCCGGCATCACCTCTGCCATGGGTTTGCTGACGGCGGATCTGAAATACGACGCGATCCGCACCCAGTTTCAGGTCTCGACAGCCTGTGATCTGGACCGGATCAACGCGGATTTCACCACGATGGAAGGCGAGTTGGCCGCGCGCTTTGCCGAGGATGGGACTGGGGACGGTATCGGGGATGGGCTGGACGCGCAGGATGTCAGTTTTCTGCGCTCTGGCGATCTGCGCTATGTGGGGCAGGGGTACGAGTTGAAGGTGCCCTTTGCCCAAGGGGTCGTGGACAGTGACGCACTGGCCGAGGTCTGGGCCAGCTTCCACGCTGTCCACACTGCTGAGTATGGACATGCGTTTGAGGCCAGCCCGATCGAGGTCGTGAACCTGCGCGTGACGGCGGTGGGTCGGCTGAGCAAGCTGGAACAGATGTCCACCCAAAGCGGCACCGCGCAGGATGAGGCATTTTTATATAAGCGAAACAGTGTTTTCCGGGAGGGCGGCACATTGCAGAGCTTTGAGACTGGCGTCTATCGGCGCGACTTGCTGCCGGTCGATGTGGTGATAAATGGTCCCGCGATTCTCTTGCAAAAAGACAGCACCACGGTCGTCCCCCCCAAGGCCCGCGCCCGCGTCCATGCCTCTGGCAGCATTATCATCAGTTTGGAGGTCCAGCCATGAGCACCCCGATAAAGACCCGCATCGATCCCGTCACCGCCGCTGTCATTCAAGGCGGCCTTGAAAACATCGCCATCGAAATGGGGCACAAGCTGATGCGCATGTCCTATTCCTCGATCATCCGCGAGTCAGAGGATTTTGGCGCGGCGCTGACCGACGCGCAGGGCCAACAGATGTGTGAGTGCAAGATGTCTACGCCCCTGCAATCGGGGCCGATCCCCGGCTATGTGCGCAATGTGCTGGAGGTGCTGAACCAGCGCAATGACCCCGTCCGCCCCGGCGATGTGATCATGCACAACGACCCTTATGGCGGGGCAAGTCATGGGCCGGACGTGGCCTTTTGCGTGCCGGTGTTTCTGGACGAGGTGCTGATCGGCTGGTCCGTCACCACGGCCCATCACCTTGATATCGGTGCGCTTTCTCCGGGCAGTTGCGGGATCGTGGATGCGGTGGACACCTATGCCGAGGGGCTGCAATTCAAGGCGATCAAGGTCTATGACCGGGGCGTCAAGAACGAGGCGGTCTGGCACATCCTGCGCGCCAATATCCGGGCGCAGGACTTGGTCGTGGGCGATATGGAGGCGCAGATTGAATCGGCCCGCATCGGGGCGGCGCGCTTTCTGGAACTGGTCACGCAATACGGCCATGACGCGGTGACGGCGGCGTTTCACGACCTGATGGATTATTCCGAACGGCTGATGCGCGACGCGATCCGGGCGCTGCCCGATGGCGACTATAGCGCGACAACCTATCTCGATGGGTTCCTCGATGATCCCGACCCGAGCCGTAGCAAGCTGCCC
>CALGTJ010000692.1 GCA_937901435.1 uncultured Rhodobacter sp.
ATTGCCGAGGGGATCGGTCTGATTGCAGAGGCGATCAGGGATATGCAGCGCAATTCCATCGCCCCATGAAATTTCCTTTGACTTTTTCATGGGAGGGTTCCATGAAAATTGCATCGGGTTTTTCACGAAAGCCATCGCCTTGGGCCACACCGGATCACACGTCAGAACGTTGGGCGCGGACCTGCGCAGCCTGCGAAAATCGCGCAAGCTGACGTTGGAGGGTCTGGCGGCTCAGCTTGGCAAATCCGTTGGCTGGCTCAGTCAGGTGGAACGCGATCTGTCCACGCCTGACCCCGAAGATCTGACCCAGATGGCGCAGATCTTTGACGTGCCGCAAAGCCTGTTTTCCGGCCCCGCCACCCCGGCTGCCGAGGTCGGAAGGGTAGTGCGCAAGACCAAGCGTCGCGCGATTGGCGAACGGGTGCCGGGGCTGATCGAGGATCTGCTCTCGCCCGATCTGACCGATAGTTTCGAGGTGGTGCAGTCCACCTTTTTGCCCGGAGCTGGGCTGATCGAGCCTGTCAAACGCGACACGCAGGAACTGGCCGTGATGATTACGGGTAGGCTTGATATCTGGCTGGGCGATCAGGCTTATACCGTCATGGCCGGCGACTCTTTTCGTGTGCGCGACGAGAGCCTGCGCTGGGCCAACCCCTATGACACCCCGGCGGTTGCCGTTTGGGTGATCTCTCCCCCCGTTTACTAGGAGCGCGATATGTCTGATTTTCCAACCACGGCACGGGTTGTCATCATCGGTGGCGGGGTGGTCGGCACCTCTACGCTGTACCATCTTGCCAAGGCGGGCTGGACAGACTGCGTGCTGCTGGAAAAGAACGAGCTGACGGCGGGCTCTACATGGCATGCGGCGGGCAATGTGCCCAATTTCGCAGGTTCTTGGGCGGTCATGAACATGCAGCGCTATTCGGCGGCCATGTATCGCACGCTGGGCGAAGACGTTGATTATCCGATGAATTACCATGTCACCGGGTCGATCCGGCTGGCCCATTCGCGAGAGCGGATGATGGAGTTTGAACGCGTCGCGGGCATGGGGCGCTATCAGGGCTTGCAGATGGATGTCTGCACGCCCGCCGAGTTGAAGGAAAAGCACCCCTTTATGGAGACGCACGACCTTGCCGGGGGCCTATGGGATCCGCTGGACGGTGACATTGATCCCGCGCAACTGACGCAGGCCATGGCCAAGGGCGCGCGCGACGCGGGGGGGCGGATTGAACGCTTTGCCCCGGTGACCGGGATTGACCGGCTGGGCGATGAGTGGATGGTCAGAACCCACAAGGGCGAAATCCGCTGCGAGATCGTGGTGAACTGCGCGGGGTATTACGCGCAGCGTCTGGGTGAGATGTTCAAGCCTTTCGGCGGGCGAACGGTGCCGATGGTCACAATGAGCCATCAGTATTTCCTGACCGAAGAGATCCCTGAACTGGCCGAATGGACCAAAGAGAATGGCCGCAAGGTGCCGCTGCTGCGTGATGTGGACGTCAGTTACTACCTGCGACAGGACAAGAACGGCCTGAACCTTGGCCCTTATGAACGCAACTGCAAGGCCCATTGGGTGACGCCCGACGATCCGATGCCAGAAGATTTCAGCTTTCAGCTGTATCCGGACGATCTGGAACGGATTGAATATCAGATCGAGGATGCGATGGAACGCGTGCCCGCGCTGGGCACTGCCGGGATCAACCGCAATATCAACGGCCCGATCCCCTATGCGCCGGACGGTCTGCCAATGCTTGGCCCGATGCCGGGGGTCAGGAACGCGTTCGAGGGGCACTGCTTTACCTTCGGGATCGCGCAGGGCGGTGGCGCGGGTAAAGTTCTGTCGGAATGGATCATGCACGGCGAGACAGAGCATGACATGTGGGCCGTCGATCCGCGCCGATACACCGATTACACAGATCACGATCACTGTCTGGCGAAGGCGCTGGAAACATACGGCCACGAATACGCCATGCATTTTCCGCATCATAGCTGGCCTGCGGGGCGGGATAAAAAACTGTCTTCGCTGCATTCGCGTTTGAAAGACGCCGGTGCCGTCTATGGGGCCTATAACGGATGGGAGCGGGCGAATTACTTTGCCCGACCCGGCGATGATACGTCAGAGGAGGCGACACAGACGTGGGATCGCAATGGCCCGTGGGAGGCGCGCATCAAGGAAGAATGCGAGGCGGTGCGCGACGGTTGTGGCGTGCTGCCGATCACCGGGTTTTCGCGGCTGTCTGTCGAAGGCGAGGGTGCGCGGGAGTGGCTTGACGGGCTGACCGCCTCGCGTCTGCCGTCCGTAGGGCGTGTGGGCCTCGCCTATTTCGCCGATAGCCGCGGGCGGATTGTGACAGAGATGTCGGTGATACCGCGCAGTGACGATGTGATGTGGCTGATCACGGCGGCGACGGCCCAATGGCATGACGGCGAGTTCCTGTCCCGCCAAGCGCCCGAGGGGATCACGGTGCACGACCGGACCAAGAAATATGAGTGTTTGTTGGTGACTGGACCCAAGTCGCGCGAAATCTTGTCGGATGTGTCGGATGCCGATCTCGACAAGGGCTGGCTGACCTATCAAGAGGCGACGGTTGCGGGGCAATCTTGTGTCTTGCTGCGGGTGTCCTTTGCCGGGGAACTGGGCTGGGAAGTGCATTGCGACTTTGACGCCGCGCCAGTGATCTGGGACGCGGTGACGGGCGCGGGGGCCAAGCCGTTTGGCATGTGGGCGCTGGACCGGCTGCGGCTGGAAAAAGGCTATCGCGCTTGGAAG
>CALGTJ010000693.1 GCA_937901435.1 uncultured Rhodobacter sp.
CATCGCCGGCAGCATCACCTTGCCCACCGCAATCACTGTCGCCGGGCTTGAACCAGAGATGGCCGCAAAGAACATCGAACTGGCCACGGTCGTTATGGCAAGCCCGCCCGAAAACGGGCTGACAAGCGCGTTCGCCAGCCGGATCAACCGCCCTGAAAGCCCGCCCTGCGCCATAATGTTGCCCGCCAGAATAAAGAACGGGATCGCCATCAAGGGAAAGCTGTCAATGCCAGAAAACAACCGCTGGATCACAAGGATCGGCGGCGTATCGGTGAAGACCACGAGAAAGAGGATGACCGGCAGCAGAAGGGTCAGAAAGATCGGTAGGCCCAAGAGAATGAAAAAGCCCAGAGAGCCTGCAAAAAGTGTCGGCATGTCGTGATCCCTTTAGCCCGCGCTGGTGGCGAGGTTCATGCGGCGTTCGTCCATCTTGATGGCAAACCCGGCCTGCACGAACCGGACGGTCATCATCGCAAAAGAAATCGGGATGATAAGGTACACCATCCACATGGAAATCTCGAGCGATGGCGATTTCTGTGAAAACATGGTCATCTGTGACACCAGCTTGACGCCCAGATAACTGATTATGGCGCATGTGGTGGCAGCGGTCAGCGAGGCTGCAAACAGGACCTTTCGGCCCAGTTTCGAGGGCAAGACCTCAAGTGCGATGTCGATAGAGATATGCGCCCCTTGGCGCGCGGCAATGCTGCCACCGATGAACACCATCCAGATGATCGCATAGCGCGCCAGTTCCGGGGCCCAAGAGACCGATGTGCCCAACACGACACGCGATGAAATATCGGCCAGAATGACCAGAACAGAAAGCACCAGAAGGACCGAAACGCAGATCACTTCCAGCTTACCCAAAGCGGCGTCGATCCACACATAACCGCGACTGAAGAAATGTTTCATGATGCCCTTTTCAGGCTATGGTTGGTTCAGGCGAAGGTGGGGTAAGGCGAAGGTGGGGTCACCTTCGCCTTTTGCCTAACAAGAGACCGTTATTTCAGCGCCTCGATTTCCGCATAAGCTGCGGCCATCAGGTCGGCCCCGATCTTGTCTTCGAACATCGCGTGAACCGGCTTCATCGCAGCCGAGAATTCCGAGATCTGCTCTGGCGACATCGTTGTGACCGTGGTCGTTCCAGCCGCCACGATCTCTGCCAGAAGGGCTTCGGTCATTTCCCCGGACACTTTGCGCTGATAGGCACCCGCTTCCATAGCTGCGTCCATCATGATGGTCTGTGTCTCCGCGTCCAGAGCGTCAAACCAAACCTTCGAAAAGATCAGCGCAGACCCAAGATAGCCGTGGTTAGACAGCATCATGTGGTCTTGCACTTCATAGAACTTCATCGCGTTGATCGACACGATCGGGTTCTCTTGACAATCGACCACTCCCTGCTGAAGGGCTGTGTAGACTTCGGTGAAGGCGATCGGGATGGCCGACGCGCCCAAAACTTCGAACTGTGCAATCAACAGCGGGCTTTGCATCACGCGGACTTTCTGGCCCACGTAATCCGAAGGTGTCTCGATCAGCTTGTTGCAGGTCAGCTGCTTGAAACCAGCCTCCCAGAATGCGGCGCCCTTGAAACCCGACGTTGACAGCGCGTCCAGAAGTTTGCCACCGACAGCGTCGGAATCCAGCACCGCATATGTGACCGCCTGAGAGGGAAACAGGAACGGCAGGTCGATCAGTTGCAGCGACGGGTTGAAATTCGACAATTTCGCCGTCGGGATCGGGGCGGCGTGGATCGCGCCGAACTGCATCTGCTGCGCGGCCTCGACATCATCGCCCAAGGCATTGTTGGCGAAGATCTGCACGTCGATCGCGCCGCCCGTTTTTGCCTCAACGATCTCTTCGAATTTCCGCGCGCCCAGATCCGTTGCAGATCCTTCGGGCAGATTGTGGTGAAACTTCATGATGTCAGCAGCATTGGCCGCAAGCGCAGTCCAGCCCAAGGTTGCCACAGCAAGTGTTGCAGTCGCGAAAGATAACGTTTTCATGCCATTCTCCAATAATCAGCTTGCCGCTACCTAAGACCCCTTATTGCGCCGACGAACATTGCAAACTGCGCCCAAGTGGCCTTCTCGATCTTGAAGTTTATTTATTGGGCGGTTCCAATTTTTCTTGTCACATTTTAAGGCGCTTCGAAAAGCCATGCTGCGCCAAGGCATCACAATGCGACTAACGCACCGGGGTCTGCTGTGGCGGAACGCCCAGCCAGAGCCCCTGTCCCAGACTGCAGCGGCCCGGCGGTCACTTGCAACAGATAGCCCTCTAAGCCGCTGAAATTTCTCATTTAAGGTAGCGCCAGAGTCCCGAACAGAGACACCATGCCTTTGAGTCCCTGGACGATACCCAACCCCAGTTTGCGACCGTTCCCCTTGGAACCTAGGTTCCAAGCCCGGCCGCCAGGGCAAGGTCAATCAACGGTTGGTCCATATGCTTTGCCCCCACAAGGCTTAGCCCCACGGGGCCCTTGTCGACAACGCCTGCCGGGATCGACAATTGCGGAAGCCCTGCCAAACCGGCAATGCACAACATCTCGAACGACCGCATCCGAAAATCGTCAAGCGAGCCTTCGTCCTCATCCCGCAGCGGCGCGGGTCCGGGGCTGGTCGGCAGGACGAGCACCGTATCTGGCGACATGACCGCATCCATCCGATCAAGCACGCCGTTGCGCCGCGCTTGCGCCGCGCCAAAGGTCTCGGCGTCGATTTTAGAGGCAATCTCGAACCGCTGGCGCACGCCGGGGCCAAAATCGGGGGAATTGTTGCTCACCCAGTTCCCATGGACATCCCAGATCTCGGCGGCTTGGCAGACGCGGAATATCTCTCGCCACTTGTCCAGACCGTCAGCTGCCAGAACCACCGGGACCGCCGGACCCATAAGGGCCTGCAACCGCGCCAGTGATGGACCCAGTGCCTCGACCGTGGCGGCACTTGCCCGCGCCCATGCGTCAACCGGCAGCAACAGACGGGTCGGCGCCGCGCCCTCCGCGCAGCCAAAGGCCTGTGCGGCACGGGCCATCAGATCGCCATTCAACGCGAACCAGCCGACAGTATCAAAGGAATGGGTAAAGGGCATCGCCCCTGCCAAGGAGACCTGCCCAAAGGTGCTGCGCAGGCCCCAGACACCGCAAAAAGAGGCGGGCAGGCGAACCGACCCGCCCGTGTCACTGCCCAACCCGATGTCAACAAGGCCCGCAGCCACCGCCGCGACAGAACCCGAAGATGACCCGCCGGGCACCCGACGAGGGTCAGCAGTGTTAAGCGGTGTCCCGTAATGGGCATTCACCCCCATAAGGCTGTAGGCCAACTCGTCCGTATGTGTCTTGCCAGCCAACGTGGCCCCGGCGGCAAGCAACGCCGCGACGGCTGGCGCGTCCTTTTGGGCGATGCTGTGGGTGCGCGCCCACTCCGGATTGCCGCAGCCCGTTAGATGGCCCTCGACGTCGAAAACATCTTTGGCCCCAAAGGTCAGCCCCGCCAATGGGCCATCGGCTGCGCCTTGTTTGGTGAATGTCGCGATAAAGGCATTTGCGGTGTCGTTCATGGGAGCGCTCCTGAAGAAAAGGCAATTTTGATAGCGGGTCAGTGGTGTGCGGGTCGGTATGCGGGTCGGTGTGTCGTCAGGATAATTCAGCCGTCCATCCAAGAGACATGCGCTGCGACGATCCTCCACCCTTGCGGCGTGCGAACCCAACTGTGGCTTTGACGTCCAATCCTCGCAGAAGATTCGCGGGTGAATTCTGTATTCGCCGTGGCGAAATCGCGTCCGAATGTCGTGATGACGGTATTGCGCAGCGCGCGCTCAAGACCCTTGGACGGGCGCGCCTTGCGGAATTCCAGAATACTCGCGTGACCATAGAGATTTTCGGTGGCACCATAGCGAATGACATGGTCGCTTGGCCAAAACAGCGCATCAAGCGTCGCTACATCATTTCCCATCAGAGCGGCCTCATAGCGCAGGAAGGCTTCGGTGACTTCGGTGACAATTTCCGGCAGGTTTACTTCCATATGACGAACACTTCTCTCTTTGGCAGTGGGCGCGGCCAAATGATTAAGCCAACGCTATCCCTGATAGACCACATAACCGATAGAGCCAGCGCAAGTTCTTTGCAATTCCATGCGCGCGCCGTCGGTGTTCAATTCCGCTTACGGATGAGGCAGGTGAACACACTATTGCGGCGACATGGGTTTTGCGGTGCGCTGCATATGTGCAATTTGAAATCGCACTGCGGCGCGCTGCGGGTTTTGGGACCGAAGTTCAACTGGCTGTATTTCGATCCCGGCGATGGCCATGCAAAGTCACATGCGCTTGGCGCCTGCAAAAGAACACGATCGATCCCGCCTCGCGGCGGGGCGCTGTTGCGCGGAGGATGAAAGGGTCGGAACCCGCCCTACCCGCAACAGATTTCAGGCGGCACGTTCGACTTTTGGCCGATCACGTTCCGTCACGTGGTCCAGAACACGGACGCCAATCCTCGCCTCAGCCTTCTGATCTTGAGGCAACCGCGCCTTAAGCTTGGGGCCAATGACGCCTTTGCAACGCCCCATCAGGAAATCGCCCCCCCAATCACGGGCTTTCATCCATTTAGAGTTCTTTTCAGAATGCGCGCATTCGCCCTATGTCCCGGCGGGCTTTGCCATCACGTCGCTGTGCGATTGACACGGGCGATCAGAGACTCTCCGCTTTCCTTGCGCTCGCTGTAGCGATCCACCAGATACGGGGCGGCATCGCGTGTCAAAAGGGTGAACTTTACCAGTTCTTCCAGCACATCGACCATACGGTCGTAATAGGGCGAGGGCTGCATTCGGTCATCCTCGTCAAACTGCTGAAATGCCTTTGGCACCGACGACTGGTTCGGGATCGTGAGACAGCGCATCCAGCGCCCGAGAATGCGCAACTGGTTGACCGCATTGAAACTTTGTGACCCACCACAGACTTGCATCACAGCGAGAGTCTTGCCTTGGGTTGGCCGCACCGCGCCGATGGACAAGGGGATCCAGTCGATCTGCGTCTTCATGATCCCGGTCATCGCGCCGTGACGTTCGGGCGAACACCAGACCATACCCTCGCTCCAGATGACGAGGTC
>CALGTJ010000694.1 GCA_937901435.1 uncultured Rhodobacter sp.
CGCCAGAGGCACCGCCTCTGCGCCCAGCTTGCGCACCGTCTCTGTCAGAAAATCACGCGCGGCAGAACTGTGTTCATAGACGCCGATCCGCAGACCAGACAGCGCGGTCGCACCAAAGGCAGAGACATAGCGGGTCACATAGGTCGCGGCGATGTCAGGCTCTGTTGTCTCTGCCGCATGTCCTGTGCCAACAGCTTGACCAAGCGCGGCGTTGATTGCCAACTCATCCTCCTTGGACACCTCGCCGCCGGGCAGATAGAACTTTAGCCCGTTGCGATCCGCCGGGATATGGCTGCCCGTCACCATGATCGCCGCCGCTCCCGCCCCCATAGAGGCCAGCGCCAGCGCGGGCGTGGGCAGCATTCCGGCGCGGATCGGCGTGATCCCCTCAGCCTGCGCCGCCGCAATCACCGCCTCGGCAATGGCGGGCGAGGACGGGCGCAAATCCCATCCCACATAAACCCGACCGCCATTGGGACAAGAGGCCAGAAAGGCGCGGGTGTAATCGCCCACAAGGTCATCGCTTAGCTCTGTAACCAGACCGCGCAGACCGCTTGTTCCAAACTTGGGGGGCATCCCTTAACTCCTTTAATAAACGTACCGGTCGCGGATGAGGTCAATACAACTACCAAAACCGGGGATATCGCCAAACTGGTTACTGGTTGGCTTCTTTGCTAAGAACGCTTTCTATGCGGTCTATGTCCTCTGGGTTGTTCAATTCCCAAAAGACCCGCCCCCGCGCATCGACCTCGACGCATTTCATATGCGCGCCGTTTTCAAGAAAGCGCAGTTGTTCCAGCCCCTCGTTGCGTTCCAGCCGACCTTCGGGCCAATCCATATAACGGCGCAAGGCCGCCGGGCGATAGGCGTAGACGCCCACATGGTGAAACACCGGAATGTCTGTTGGTTTGGCAAAACTCTTGCCATCGACGTAAGGAATGACCTCTTTGGAAAAATAGAGGCCCCGGTTGTCCGTATCAAACACGGCCGTCGTTCCACCGACCCGGCCCGCGCGGCGGTCTTCGAGGAACATGCCAAGGGTTTCATGGTCACAGCGCAAAACCGGCGTGGCCGCATCCAAAGCCGGATCGGCCTGCATCGCCGTGATCAGGTTCGACAAGAACCACGGCGGCGTCAAAGGCGCGTCGCCTTGCAGGTTTACCACGATATCCGGTTCGAAATTTTCGCGGATCAACGCGTCTGCGCAACGCTCTGTGCCGTTTGTGCACCCCTCGGACGTCATGATCACATCCGCCCCGAACCCTCGTGCTGCCTCTGCGATCCGGTCATCATCTGTCACCACAAAGACGTTATCGGCCTCTGGAACGGCCTTTCCGACCTCCCACGTCATCTGGATAAGCGACTTGGACACGCCGTTCGCGCCGCGCAGCTTGACCAATGGTTTTCCGGGATAGCGGGTCGAGGCGTAGCGCGCGGGGATCATTATCGTAATCATGTGACACCGGCCTGCAGGCAATTGTGTAAATGCAAAGCACCCTCTTCTTTACTTTTTCCATCGCCGTAAAAGGCACCCGGTTGATCACGTTTGGCGTGTTTTGGGACGCCGCAAACCCGAAAGACCCATTTCGCGCAGTCTTACGCGATCTTGCCAGATGCGCCAAGGGCTTTGGCTAGGTCAACAATTGTCGGGTCAGGTTGTCTCTGGTCAGGGGCAGCTGTGTCAGTCTCTGACCAAGCCCCTGTGAGGCGGCATTCAGGATCGCGGCGGTGGTTGGCCCGGCGGCCACTTCTCCGACGCCTAGCGCGGGTTGTGTAAGGGTCTCGATCACAGAGATCTCGATACGGGGCACGGCGGAAAACCCAAGGATGGGATAATCTTCCCAAAGTTGGGTCTCTGGCCCATTGGCCCCAAAATGAACCTGCTCGCCCAGCGTGATCGACACGGCTTGTACGATGCCCCCTTCGATCTGGTTGCGCAGGCCAGAGGGGTCGATCACCTCGCCCGCATCGACCGTCGCCCACACGGCGCGCACCGCAATCTCGGTGTCGATGGCAAGCTCTGCGATCACCGCGCAATAGGCGGCGCTGTTTTTATAGCGTGCAAACCCCAGACCTCTGATGACCTCGTCCGACTGCGGGGCGGCATCGGCCATCTTACGAACCGTTTCAATAACATGGCGCGCGCGCGGGTCTGTCAGATGGGTCAGGCGCAGCTGGATCGGGTCGGTGTTGGTGGCGATGGCCACCTCTTCGATCAGCGCTTCGATTGCGGCGACGTTGACCTGTGCGCCCAGACTGCGAAACGACGAGGGGCGGTAGCCAAGACGGGGCGGCGGGCATTTCCAGACCTGCACCCTGTCAAAGGCATAAAGAGGGATGGCATTGCGATCACTGCCGCCCCCCGCAGAGGCCGGAGGGTCCAGCGAGGCGGCAAGCGGTATCGGCGGGTCAAGGAACTGCGCGGCGCGCAAATTCGGCGCGGCAGGCCCACGCGGGCGCGTACTATGGGCAGGGCTTTGGACCTCTATGCGCAAACCCGTGATTTGCCCGTCCGGGGACAGGCTGGCGCTTGCGGTGGTTCGCATGGCAGGCCCAAACGGCGCGGCGCGAAACTCATCCTCGCGCGACCAGATCGCGCGCACATGCCGCCCCGGATTTGCCCGCGCCAGCAAGGCCGCGTCCAAAGCCACATCATCCGCCCCGTTGTGCCCGTAACATCCTGATCCGGGGGTAAACCGCACAGTCACGGCCTCTGGAGACAGATCCAGAACCGCTGCCAAAGAGTCCCGCAGGGCAAAAACGCCCTGACTGTGCGACCAGACCTGCAACCGGTTTTCGTCGAAAATCGCCAGCGCACAACACGGACCGATAGAGGCATGGGCGATGCAGGGACGCGTGACAGAGGTTGAGATCGTGAGGGGATCAACGGGCGCGCTGCCAATGTCTGTGGCAAGGGTTGGTGTGTCTGACGGGTCGTTCAACGCATCCATTGGATCAAAATCAAGGGGTGTGGTTTTCCAATCCAGATGCTGCGAAAGGCGCAGGGCGGCACGGTTTGCCTCGAATTCACAGTCGCAGGTCAGGCCAAGGCATAGCCCGTTGCGGAACAGTCTGACCCTGTCTCCGGCAAGCGCGGCGATCCGGTCTTGCGCGGTGATCAGGCCGGTCGTTCCATACGGCGGGTGAATGATGCGCCCGTGCAGCATGTCTGCAAACACCAGATCCTGAATGTATCCCTCTCCACGAAGGCGCGACAGAATATCCGCACGACGCGGCGCCGGATCAAAAGCAGGATGACCCGACAGCGCCATGGGTGCGGCATAGTCGATGACAGTCCCGTCCAGAGGCGCGTTTTCGGCAAGTGTCCAGTAGGTCAGGCCAGTGTCTGCGCCCCGGTGCAGGATCGCGCCCTGTGCGACATCAAGCACCTCTGGTGTTGTCTGCAAAAGCTGCGCGGCGCGGGCCAGCATTTCGTGGCGCGCAGCAGAGGCGGCCCATCGCAGGGCCATGCCGCCGATCTGGACAGAGATGCTGGCGACGGTTGGCCCTTCGTTCGGGCTTTGGCTTGTGTCCCCGGCGACAAGGGTGATCTGGGCGGGATCAACCGAGAGTTCAACCGCCGCGATCCGGGTCAGCGCCGCCGCGATGCCTTGACCCAGCTCGACACGGCCGGTCTTGACGATCACCCTGTTGTCAGGCGCAAAGGCGATCCAATGGGACGTGGCCGTATGTGCGGCCAGGGGGCCGGGAATGGTCATGTCGTTTCCGCAATCAACACGGATTTCAGCGCTTTGAGTATGCGGGTATGCGCCCCGCATCTGCACAGGTTTCGATCCAGAGCGGCCAGAATATCGGCATCGGTGACAGGCGTCCCATAAAGCGGCACCGTCGCCATGATGATCCCGGCCAGACAGAACCCGCATTGCCCCGCATCCGTTTGCAGGATCGCCTGAACCAGCGGATGCGGCGGATCATCGGCCACCAAGGCGTCAATCGTGACGACATCTGCATTCGCCACGCCGTCCAGCACAATGTCACAGGATTGCACCGCCCGCCCGTCAATCACGACGGTGCAGGCCCCGCACGCGCTCTGTTCACAGCCAAGGCGCGTGCCGCGCAGTCCCAGATGATTTCGCAGGACAAGGGCAAGGGGCATTCTCGGATCTGCGTCAATCTGAACGGTCTGGCCGTTGACCACGCACGCAATGCCCTTTGCCCCCTGCGACATGGCCTAAAAGCGATAGAAAGCTTCGGAGTTGTCGACCATGATCTTTTTGCGCATGGCCTCGTCCGGCACCCATTGACCAAAGGCATTTACGGGATCGGCGTCGTTCGGGTTGACCTCGTATTTGTTGGGGTGCGGCCAGTCTGTGCCCCACATGATGCGATCCGCATTTGCCTCTATCAGCGCGCGGGCCATGGGTTGCACGTCGTCATAGGGCGGCAGATCGGTGGCGCTGACACGGTTTGCGCCAGAGATCTTGACCCAAGTGTTGCCGTCCCTGACCAGACCCAAAAGCGCCTGGAATCCCTCGGCCTCGATCCCGGCCTTGGCGGGCTGATAGGCGAAATGGCCAATGGATTGAGGGACTTCGACCTTTTTGAGGATCGGCATCAACTCGACAATGTCCTTGCCCGGAAACAGCCATTCGATATGCCAGCCAAAGGGTTTCAGCTTGGCCTCTAGCGTTGGGATTTCGTCAAACCCGATGGGCATCCCGCCCTTGTTGTCGGTGTTCAGGCGCACACCGCGCCCGCCGATCTTGTCCCACTCTGCGATCTGCTCTTCGGTCACATCCGCATCCACCGCCACAACCATACGCGCGCGGTTGGGCGTTGCCGCGTTCAGCGCTGTCATCCCGTCGATGATCGCGGAATTGTCCGTGCCATAGGGCGAGGGCTGGGTAAACACGACCCGGTCGATGCCCAGCTGTTTGTGCAGATGTGTCAGATCATCCAGCGTCGATTGCGGCGGGTTATAGCCGCGTGTCGGGCTTAGCCAGTATTTATCTTCGAACACATGCACATGCGTGTCGATCGACCCTTTGGGCAGGGTGATATTTGGCACGCGGGGGTTCCGGTCTGGCGGAATGCAATCTCTGATGGTCATAGTCGTCTCCTGCAAAAAGGGTTAGCCGCGCCCGATAAAGGGCATGTTGGTGGCCATGATGGTCATGAACTGGACATTGGTGTTCAGCGGCAGCGCAGCCATATAGGCCACGGCAGAGCCGCAATGTTCGACGTCAAACACGGGTTCAACCGCGATCTGTCCGTTGGCCTGCGGCACCCCAGATTTGAACCGCTCGCCCAACGGCGTGTCCGCGTTGCCGATATCAAGCTGCGAACAGGCGATGTTATGCTCGCGCCCATCCAGCGAGATCGACTTGGTCAGGCCAGTGATCGCATGTTTGGTCGAGGTATAGGCGGGCGTGTTGGGCCGGGGCGAATGGGCAGAGACTGACCCGTTGTTGATGATGCGCCCGCCTTTGGGATCCTGCGCTTTCATGATGCGAATGGCGTGCTGGGCACAGACAAAGGCCCCCGTCAGATTGACATCGACACATTTTTTCCAGTCGGCCACGTCCAGATCTTCCATTGGAATACGCGGCGCGCCACCGCCTGCGTTGTTGAACAACACGTCAAGACGACCGAACTCGGATTTCACCACCTCGAACAAGGCATCGATCTGCGCCACGTCAGAGATATCGGTGGCCACAACGACCATGCGCGGCCCGCCAGTCCCGGCCATATCAGCCGTTTCCTGCAATGGCTCTGCGCGACGTCCGGCCAGCACCACATGATAGCCATCCTTGTGCAGCGCAAGCGCGGCAGCCCGTCCGATGCCCGTGCCCGCGCCTGTGATAACCGCAACTTTTTCTGTCATAAGGTCTTCCTTTTCGCCCTTCTGTTTCGTCTATTCCGATCCCAACGGCTCTCGGTGTAGCTGCATGGAATATTCAAACCGCTTTTCCGGGTGAACCGTCAGCGTCGTTTCAAAGTTGCGCCCGTCCTGATCCAGATAGCGGCGCACGATCGACAACGCAGGCGTGCCCACCGCCACCTTGAGCAGGGTCGCCAGCCGCCCGTCGATGGAACTGGCAAAAATCCGGATCTCTGCGTCGATCACGGACACGCCTGTGGCTTTTTCAATCCGCTCATAGACCGGACTGCGGCCATCCTCGTCAGTTGCAAGGAACGGCTCGAATTCAGGCAGCACATAAATGTCGGACCAAGAGATCGGCAGATCGCTTTCGTCGCTGCGACGGATCCCGCTGATGCGATACCACGTCTTGCCGATGGGACAGTTGATCTTATCCGCAAGGTCAGGATCGGTATGCATAAGACCCGTAAACAGGTTCTCGCGCCGTGTTTCGGTCGGGTATTTCAGGATCTCGGCGGTTGAGGACAGACGGTAGATAAACGCGCCCGCAGGCTTGGTTGACACGACCTTGGTGCCCGATCCCCGCCTGCGCGCCACCAACCCAAGGTCCGAGATATTGCGCAGCGCCTCGCGGATGGTGAACCGGCTTGTCTGATACATCTCAGACAGTTCCGCCTCTCCGGGCAGCATCGTGCCAATGGGATAGGTTCCGTCCTCGATATCACGCGTCAGCGCGCGCGCGATCTGGCGGTATTTGGGCGGGGTCGGACCAGAGCCCTGACCTGGCATAAGATCATATGGTTTTGTCATTGGACCGCTATACTTTTAACCGAGGGTCCAGCCAATCACGAAGACTGTCACCAAAGAGGTTAAATCCAAAAACGGTCAGCGAAATGGCAAGTCCGGGAAAGAAGATCACCCACCAGGCTTCGCGGTAATAGTCGGCGTTCGTGCCTGACAACATGAGGCCCCAGGCAGGAGTGGGTTCGGACACGCCAAGGCCAAGAAAGGACAGAGACGCCTCTAACAGGATCGCCTGACCCAGCAGCGCCGTCAGCATGATCAGATAGGGCGCGACCACATTGGGCATGATGTGGCGGAACATGATGCGCGTCTTGGTGAACCCGGCGGCGCGGGTCGCGTCGATATAGGGCATTGTGACAATCGCCAGCGCGGCAGACCGGATCACACGGGCAACCTTGGGAATGAACGGAATGGCGATGGCGATGATCACGTTGATATCAACGCCAAACAGCTCTGTCCGGGGCACGATGGCGACCACGATCAAGGCCATGACGATGATCGGAAAGCTGAGTAAGACATCAATGACCCGCTGGATCGCCAGATCGACCCACCCGCCCATAAAGGCGGAAAACACGCCCACAATGGCCCCGAGGGACGTGCCAACAATCGCCGCGATGAAACCAACGGTCATCGCGGTGCGGGCACCGTAAATCACCCGAGAAAAGATGTCGCGACCAAAGCCATCCGTGCCCATCACATGCGCGGGCGAGGGTGGAACAAGCCGCGCAAGAAAGTCGATCTGCGTGGGGTTATAAGGCGCGACCCATTCGGCAAACAGGGCTGCCAAGAACATGCCAAGGATCACCACGCCCCCCGCCGCGCCCAGCGGTTGCTTGACGAAAAAATCCCCCAGCGCCGAAAAGAAATGGCCGCGTCGCGTCAGATTGGGAAGGGTTTGAACATCACTCATAGCGGATCCTCGGATCGAGCAGGGCATAAAGCACATCGACCATCAGGTTGATCAGGACAAATCCGGTGGCGACCACCATCACAAGCCCTTGGATCATCGTGAAATCATTGTGCAGGACGGATTCCACGAACAACAAACCGATGCCGTTCAGGGAAAAGACCTGTTCGGTGACCACAAGACCGCCGATCAGAAAGGCGAACTCTAGCCCCAGCACCGTGATCGCGGGCAACAGCGCGTTGCGCATGGCATGTTTGGCGACCACCATCCGCTCTGTCACGCCCTTGGCGCGGGCGGTGCGGATGTAATCCTCTTCCAGCACTTCAAGAATGGTGGACCGCAGCATTCGGGCGACAACAGACGAGTATCGGTAGCCAACAGACAGCGCAGGCCAGATCAGTTGCGACAGGTTTTTGACCGGGTCCGTGAACAGCGGCACAAAGCCAAGGGCGGGCAGCCAGTCGAACCATGTGATCAGGCCGACAATCATCAGCATGCCCAGCCAAAAGGGTGGAACGGCAAGCCCGCCGATGGTTATGATCCGCACCACGTAATCAATGATCGTGCCCCGGAAAACGGCGGCCAACGTCCCAAGAGGAAAGGCGATGAGGATAGCGAGAATGGTCGACAGGATCGCAACCTCCAGCGACAGAGGCAGACGTATCGCGATCTCATGGGCGACGCGTTCGCCTGTCCAAAGGCTGGTGCCAAGGTCAAAGGTCGCAAGCCCCGTCATCCAGTCTGCAAACTGCACCAACAGCGGTTGATCCAGACCAAGGCGCGCGCGTTCCGCGGCGAGGGCAGCCTCTGACACGTCGCCCCCGTCACCGCGCAGCTTGATCTCGACAATATCGCCGGGCAGCACACGCAGCAGAAAGAAGGTGATGATCGCGACACCGATCAAGGTCGGAATGGCCAGCGCAAACCGACGGATGACATACCACATCATGGCGCGGTCTCCTCTATCTTGAGGCAGGCGACGCGGTGACCCGGACGGACCTCGCGCAGTTGCGGCACCGTTTGGCGGCATTCCTCTGTCGCAAGGGGGCAGCGGGTCGAGAACACGCAACCGGGCGGCGGATCAAGAGGAGAGGGGATTTCACCCTTTAACGCGCGCGGCGCGCGGTGGCGTTCCAGTTCCACGTCCGGGATCGGCGCTGCGTCCATCAAGGCTTGGGTATAGGGGTGCAGCGGATCGGCAAACAACGCCTCTGACTCTGCGATTTCCATCATCCGGCCCAGATACATCACGCCAACGCGATGCGAGATGTGGCGCACGACAGCCAGATCATGCGCGATGAACAGATAGGTGATGCCCAGCCGTTCCTGCAATTCCTCGAGCAGGTTGATGATCTGCGCCTGTACCGACACATCAAGCGCAGAGACAGGTTCGTCGCAGATGATCGTCGAGGGTTCCATCGCCAACGCCCGCGCAATGCCAACCCGCTGGCGTTGCCCGCCGGACAACTGATGCGGATAGCGTTCGGACATATACAACGGCAGGCCAACATCGCCCAACAGCTCGCCCACACGCCGCCGCGCGGCCATGGTGTCGGGCACCAGTTTACGCACCATCATCGGCTCTGCAATGATCTGACCGACGGTCATGCGCGGGTTGAGAGACGCAAAGGGATCCTGAAAAATCACCTGCATGTTCTTGCGCATCGAGGTCAGATCGGACTCTGGAAGGCGCGCGATATTCTGGCCTTCGAAATTCACCGCGCCGGCTGTCGGTTTCAGCAGACGCAGGATAGAGCGACCTACCGTGGTCTTGCCACAGCCGCTTTCCCCGACCAGACCCAGCGTGCGCCCGGCCTCGATGCTAAAGCTGACGTCATCGACCGCCTTCACCACCGCCTTTTTGCGCGACAGGGGATTGCGCCCGATCTTGACGTGAAAATTCATCGTCAGCCCGTCAACCTCAAGCGCATTCTTGCCCTCGACCCGACCCTCTGCCTCTGCCTCTGCCGCCTGCGCCTTGTACAGCGGGTATAGCCCGTCGCGCAGGGGGCCGTTCATTTCTTCGGCACGGTGGCAAGCGCTGAGATGACCGGGGTTGATTTCGCGCAGCTCTGGCATCTTGGCACAGGCGTCAATGCGCGCGGGACAACGGTCGGCAAAGCGACAGCCCGTCGGCGGGTTCATCAGGTCCGGCGGCAAACCGTCAATGGTCGCCAGCCGCGCCTCTCGCCCCTGATCCAGACGCGGCACGGCACGCAACAGCCCTGCCGTATAGGGATGCAGCGGGGCGCAAAACAGCGGCAGGGCCTCGGCCTTTTCCGCGATCTGCGCGGCGTACATCACATTCACCCGATCCGCATAACGGGCCACAACGCCCAGGTTATGCGTGATCACGATCATCGCGATCCCCAACTCGCGGCTGAGCTTTTTCATCAGCTCAAGGATCTGCGCCTGAATGGTCACGTCCAGCGCCGTCGTGGGTTCATCTGCGATCAGCAGCTTGGGGTTACAGGCCAGTCCAATCGCGATCATCACGCGTTGGCGCATGCCGCCGGAAAATTCATGGGGGTATTGCGTCAAACGCCGGGCGGCATCGGAAATACCGACCAGCCCCAACAGTTCTACCGCGCGGGCATGTTGCGCCTCTTTGTCCATACCAAGATGGATGCGCAGCGGTTCGCACAATTGATCCCCAATCGTCAGAACCGGGTTCAGCGAGGTCATGGGTTCCTGAAAGATCATGCCGATGTGACGCCCGCGAATGCGCTGCATCTGGGTCTTGGATCGTGTCAGCAAATCCTCACCGTCAAACATCACCCGACCTTTGGGGATGCGTGTGGTCTTGGGCGGCAACAGCCCCATGATCGCGAGGGCCGAAACCGATTTGCCGGATCCGCTTTCACCGACTATGGCGACCATCTCGCCGGGGTGAACCTCGTAGCTGACGTTTTGCACCGCGCGGACCAGACCGCGTGTGGTGCGAAATTCGACGCAAAGATCCTCGATCTGCAAAATCGGCTTGAGGGCAAGGTCAGGTTTTGGATGTGCCGCGATGTTCACTTGGCAGGCCGTCCTACATTATCCGGGAATGGGGTGGCTCAACCCGCGTGGGGTTGAGCCGGTGTGGTTTGGCTCGTGTTACTGCGCCAGCCAGACGTCACGCAGGCTTTGCCCAAGGGTGTGGCTGGGCGAGAATTCCCATCCGTTCACCTTTGGATCCAGCGGCACGATGCGGGTCGAGTAGCTGAGGAAGATGTAATATCCCTCGTCCAGCATCCGCTGCTGAAACGCCGTGGCAGCCGCCTCGCGCTCTGTCGCACTCGCCGAATATTTCACCGTGTCAAACAGGGTGTCCAATTCCGGATCCTCGTAGCGGGCAAAGTTAGAGGGCGATTTGGAATGCGAGATGTATTTGCCCCAGTTCAACGCCGCGCTGTCAGCGAATTCGGGGGCGAAATCCATGATCACATCGAACTCGCCACTCTTGCGCGCTGCTGAATAGGGGGCTGTTGGCACCGAATCCATGCTGACGTTCAGACCGATCCGCTGCCACTGATCCAACACATAAATCCCAAGCACATCATAGGGATGCGGGATGGACCGGTTGGTGAGGGTAAAGGTCAGGTTCTCTTGTCCCGCCTCTTTCAGCAGGGCCTTGGCACGTGCCCGGTTCGCCTCTATGTCGCAGCTATAGCCGGGCTGTTCGGCGTATTGTTCAACCGTCAGCGCCTGCGCGTTGTCGGGCCACAAAACGGCGGCCATCGTTGGCAGGACCAGCGTGATCTGGGACAGTTGATTTAGCCCCTCGCAGCGGTCAATCGCAAGGTTCAGCGCCTGACGCACGCGTTTGTCGTCAAAGGGCGGCTTGCTGGTGTTGATCGCAAACAGCCAGTTGGTCAGGCGCGGACCCTCAAGAAACTTGATCCGGTCGCCCATCGCATCTGCCAGTTGCTTTTTCTGTGGCGGTGCGATGCCGCGGAATTCGGTCATTACCTGACCGCCTTGCAGCGCATTGACCAGTGCCGATCCGGCCACCTGCGAGGCGACGAAGCCATCCAGATAGGGGCGACCGTCAACGAAATAGCCGTCGTATTTCTCACCGACCCAGCGCGCGCCAGCGACGTATTCAACGAACTTGAACGGCCCGGTGCCCAAGACATTCTTTTCCGGGAACCTTGGGTCCTCGGCCAGTTTGGCCGCAGAATAGATCGCGTTCCACGGCGAGGCAAAGACCATCATCATCGACGAGTTGGCCCGCGCCATTTTGAAGACCACGGTATAGTCGTCGGGCGTTTCGATGCTGTCGATATCGGAAAACTGTGACACGCGCACCGACACCACGCCTTCTGGCGGGTTGCGCAGGCGTTCATAGCTGGCCGCGACATCTGCCGACGTCATCGGTGTGCCGTCGTGAAACGTTACATCCTCGCGCAGCGTGAACGTATAGGTCAACTCGTCGTCCGACACGGTCCAGCTGCTGGCAACGTCGCCCTCTAACGCGGGGTAATTCGCCCAGTCAAAGGTCAGCAGGCCCGAATAATGCGGGGCCAGATAATGGATGACAGAAAAGCTGTTGGCAGCGTGCAGATCATAGGTCGGCGGCCCCGCGACAACCGCAAAATTCAAGGTTCCACCCGGTTGTGGATCCGACGCCCAACCAGCGCCGGTCAAGGCAAGACCGGCCGCGATGGCAAGCGACAAGACGGATTTTCGTAGCATCATAAACTCCTCCCAAATTTGTTCGCCAATTCCGGGCGCATTTTCTACGAATGCATAAGTTGTCCGGACTTCTTTTTATAATCACTGATTTTTCGAGTCTCGCAAGGGTTAAAATCGCTTATAATCGCAATTTCTTAAAAATCAGTCTGGATCATTGACAAGTTATCTCATTATGTGTCTGGACTATTAAGAATTACGGCTGACCGAAAATTCCCCGGAAAGGACCCCTGTTGATGCCCCCAATCCCTGTCACAGGTTGCGATCACATCGCCTTGGCTGTGCCTGATCTGGAGGCCACGATTGCCCTGTTTCGCAGCCAGTTTGGCGTCACGGTCGGGCCGTCAAAGGACGTCCCGGAACAGGGGATGCGGATCGCCTATGCAGAGCTTGGGAATGTGCGGCTGGAACTGATGGAACCCACCACATCTGATTCGCTGATTGCCCGGTTCCTTGCCAAACGGCCGGGCGGCGGGTTGCACCATATCAGCCTGACGACGCCGGACCCGCAGGCCGCTTTTGACACCGCGACAGAGTCCGGGCTGATCCCGCTCTCGCCGCAGGTGCAACGGGGCCATCACGGGCGCGATCTGTTCTTTCTTAACCCGCGCGACACCAACGGAACGCTTATCGAAATCGAAGATGAAGGACATGACAGATGATATATAACGAGATCCTTTATGAGGTCCGCGACAACGTCGCATGGATCACCATCAACCGCCCCGAAGTGCGCAATGCCTTTCGCGAGCAGACGCTGGACGAGTTGATTCATGCGTTCAAATCCACCCGCGACGACCAGTCTCTGGCCTGTGCCGTGGTCACCGGCGCGGGCGATCAGGCGTTTTCGGCGGGCGGCGATTTTCACGCCATGATGAAGCTGAACCGCGCCAATGCGATGCATTGGAACGACCGGATGCTGGGGCTTGCGATGACGATTCGCGGGCTGTCGATCCCGGTGGTGGCCATGGTCAACGGCTGGTGCATGGGCGGCGGGCATGAATTGGCGCTGTGGTGTGACATGGTGATCGCCTCTGACAACGCGCATTTCGGGCAGACCGGCGCAAAGGTCGGCGCCTGTCCGACGGTGGGCGCAACGCAGTACATCCCGCGCCTGATCGGCGAACGTCTGGCGCGCGAGATGATCTTTCTCTGCCGTACGTTCCCGGCCAAGGAAGCGGTCGAAATCGGTCTGATCAACAAATGCGTGCCGCAAAAAGACCTGCTGGCCGAGACCGAAAAATGGTGCGAGCAGATGAAGGGCTTTTCCGGTCAAACCCTGCGCGCCACCAAGAAATCCCTGAATTTCGAAAGCGATCTTTTGTATGCGTCGTGGCAGCAGGGAATGGAACTGCTGGCAGAAATCTGGGGGTCCGAGGAAAGCCTTGAGGGCATGAACGCTTTTATGGAAAAGCGCAAACCGGATTTCATGAAATACCGCAACCAGCGCGCCGAAAAGGTCAACGCCTATCTGGACGACCTTGCCAACGACCGCAACAAAGCGCCGGGTCACTAGGTGCAACCGCTTGATGGCATAAGGGTTCTGGATCTCAGCCGCGTGCTGGCCGGACCCGTCTGCGCGCAGAACCTTGGGGATCTGGGCGCAGATGTGATCAAGGTGGAACGCCCCGGCAGCGGCGATGACACCCGGTCCTGGGGCCCTCCGTTTCAGGGGGGCGAGGCGGCCTATTTCGTGTGCGCCAATCGCAACAAACGCTCGCTGACCCTTGATCTCAAGTCGGATCGGGGGCGGGTGATATTGGGGCAATTGATCCAGCACAGCGATGTTGTGATCGAGAACTTCAAGCTGGGTACGCTGGACGGCTGGGGGTTTGACGCCGCGTGGTTCACCGCACAGGCCCCGCGCACCATCCGCTGTTCGATCACGGGGTATGGATCAAAAGGGCCAAAGGCGCATCTGCCGGGTTATGATTTTCTGGCGCAGGCCGAATCCGGGTTGATGAGCATTTGCGGCCCGGTTGATGGTGATCCGGTGAAATACGGGGTGTCTATCGTCGATTTTTGCACCGGGCAATTTGCGACGATTGCGATCCTGTCCGCCTTGCAGGCCCGCGCTGTGACGGGACGCGGGCAGGCGGTCGAGGCGAACCTTTACTCCACCAGCCTCTCGATGCTGATCAACGTGGGCGCGTCGCATCTGATGACAGGCAATCCCGCGCGCCGTCTTGGCAACGGTCACCCCAATGCGGTCCCTTACCGCGAATTCACCTGTGCCGACGGGCGCATCGCCCTGCCGATTGGCAGCGACGCGCAATTCGCGAAACTGGCCGAGGTCATGGGCCATCCCGAGTGGGCGCAGGATCCGAGATTGGCACAGATGCCGCAACGGGTCGAAAACCGTGAGATGGTGGAACAACTGCTGGAACCGGTCTTTGCCACACGCCCCGCGCAGGATTGGCTGGACGCGCTACAAGCGGTCGGTGTGCCCGTCAGCCTGATCGCCACCGTGGCGCAGGCTCTGGCCAGTCCACACACCGAGGCGCTTGGCATGGTGACCACGATGGATCACCCGACCGCAGGGCCGGTGCGCACGATCAATATCCCCTACGACCTGTCAGAGACCCCCGCCGCAATCACCGCGCCGCCGCCCACGCTGGGGCAGCATAGCGCAGAGATCCTACGCGATGTTCTGGGCCTTGACGCCTCTGACATTGCCGCATTGCAAAAGGACGGCGTGCTGTGACACGGGTGCTTGCCCTGATCGTTGCGAGTTTCGGGATGGGGTATTTCCTGTCCTATTTCCTGCGCAACGTGAATGCGGTGATCGCGCCGGATATCGTTGCGGATTTCACGCTGAGCGCGACGCAGATCGGGCTGATGACCAGCGTCTACTTCATGATGGCCGCGCTGGTCTTGATCCCGGTCGCGATCCTGCTGGACCGCTACGGCCCGCGCCGCGTGTTGATCCTGCAACTGTGCGTGGCGGCGGCGGGCTGTGCGATCTTTGCCCGCGCTGGGTCGTTTGAGGCCCTGCTGATCGGGCGCGCCTTCATCGGGCTGGGCGTTGCTGGTTGCCTGACCACAGCCTTCAAGGCCATCACCGTCTGGTTCCCCAGAGAGCGGTGGGCAAGCGGCAATTCCCTTGTCCTCGGCGTCGGCAGTCTGGGCGTGATCGCAGGCACCCAGCCGCTGCAATGGCTGCTGACCTATGTCTCGTGGCGCGAGGTCTTTTTGCTCTGCACCCTGATTTCAATGATCGTTGTCTTTGTTCTTATCTTCCGCGTGCCAGAGCGTAACGCACCCAAAGCCGCCCCAAACAGCAACGGCATCTATGGCAAGGTTTTGACCATGAACGCCTTTTGGCGGTTGATGCCGGTGGCCTCGCTGACCATGGCCGTGTTCTTTGCCATTCAGGGCCTCTGGGCGAATGCCTGGCTTAGCGATGTGGCGGGGTTGACCCAATCCGAGGTGGGTCATCGCCTTTTGCTGATGGCTGTTGCGATGTCGATGGGGATGCTGATCAACGGCGTTCTGGCCGATACGCTGACCGGGCTGGGCATCCCTTTGGCCGCGGTGATGTCGCTGGGCATCCTTGGCTTTCTGATCGCGGTGCTTGCGATCACGACACGGTTTGCGCCGCTCGCGTGGTGGCCTTGGGCGGTCATGGGGTTCACCGGCAATATCGGCGCATTGGGCTATCCCCTGATCTCGCGCAGGTTCCCGGCCAGCGGCAGCGCGCGCGCGATGTCGGTGCTGGCCGCGTCGAATTTCACGCTGGCGTTTCTGGTGCAATTCTCGATGGGCTGGATCCTTGATCTTTGGGGGCGCAATGAAACCGGAGCCTATCCCGCAGAGGCCTATACGGTCGCTTTGGGGTCATTGCTGGGCCTGATGTCCCTGACCTTTGTCTGGTTTTTGACCTCGCGCGAGGTCTGGCAAAACCCAAAATTACAAGAAGTGACCCAATGATCAAACTCACCGATATTGATGTTTTCGCAATCAGCATCCCGCTGAAGTCGCCGATAAAGATGGCTGGGATCGTCGTGACCTCTGCCGATAATCTGATCGTGCGGATCACGGACGAGGCAGGTCGCACCGGCTGGGGCGAGGCAGCGTCAGCCCCCACAATGACCGGAGAGTTCCCCGAAGGCATGGTTGCCGCTGGTCGGTTTCTGGCCGCAACGCTGATCGGGACAACCTTGAGAGACACGGCAGAGATCCAGCCCGCGCTGTACGCCACCCTATACGGCAATCAGGGGCCAAAGGCCGCGTTTGAATGCGCGATCCTCGATCTGATGGCGCAGGCGCAGAACGTCCCGTTGTACACAATGTTCGGTGGCAAGCTGCGAGACAGCGCGCCGGTTCTGACCATGGTCGCGGGCGGCGATGCGCAGGCCGAGGTTGCCAATGCCACCGCCGCTGCTGCCGCCGGTTTCACCGCCTTCAAGGTCAAGGTGGGCGTCGGTTACGCCAGCGTCGATCTGGCCCGCTGCCGCATGATCCGCGAGGCCCTCGGCCCGGATGTGCAAATCTCTGCGGATGCCAATCAGGGCTATGATCTGGCGCAGGCTTTGGACTTTGCCCATGGCGCAGAGGGCGCGGGTCTGGATTTCATGGAGCAGCTTGTCAACGGTCACGATCTGGCAGGCATGGCGCAATGTGCCGCCGCGACGTCTGTGGCGCTTGGCGCGGATGAGGGCCTTCACGAGATCAGCGATATTCAGGCGCACCACGACCGACTGGCCGCGACGGGTGGCAGCCTGAAGACGATCAAACTGGGTGGAGCCCTGCCCGTCATGGCTGCAGGGCGGCTGATGGCCTCGCTGGATATGGCGGTCAATCTGGCGGGTAAGGTTGCAGAGACCAGCATCGCAAGTGCCGCCATCGCCCATCTGGCGCTGGCCCTGCCGCGTCTTGATTGGGGCACCAGCGTGACCAACCAATACCTGAGCGACGATGTCACCGACACCCCTGTCCGGATCATCGACGGACAGGTATCCGCCCCCGAGGGGCCGGGGCTGGGGATCCGGCCCAACCTTGAAAAACTTGACCAATACAGGATGCGTTTCCATGACTGACACCCCTGATATGCGACCCTATGGGGCCTCTTTTGGCCGCGCGCATCTTGCCGATGGCTATGACCGTCCCGACACGCTGACCGTGGATTGCCACGGTCATATGTCCGTCCCGGCTGCGGATGCTTTGGTGCGCCCGCATTTACCCGCCGCCATGCTGGACGCTGTCAAATACGCCTCGCCCGCATCGCGTGCCGTCAACCAGCAGCAAAACATTGACCGCATGCCCCTGATGGAGGGCACAGAGCAACGCCTGCGCGACATGGACAGGATGGGGATCGACGTGCAGGTGATGTCGCCCATTCCGCCGCAGTTCAACTATCAGGCCGATCCGGGGCTGTGCGCCGAGGCCAGCCAGATCATCAACGACACGCTTGCGCAAAAGGCCGCAACCAGCGACCGACTGGTGGCGATTGGCACGGTGCCCTTGCAGGATTGCGCCCGCGCCGTGACGGAATTAAAGCGGTGTATGGGGGTGCTGGGGATGCCCGGCATAGAGATCGGCGCGAACGCGGGCGCGGACGAAATCTCTGCCCAGCGGCTAGACCCGTTCTGGGCGCGGGCAGAGGAATTGGGGGCCACGATCCTGCTGCATCCCACCTCTTTCGCCAGTGACCGCCTGTCGCCGCATTACATGACCAATGTCATCGGCAACCCCTTGGAAACCACGGTCGCACTGGCCAATCTGATCTTTGACGGCATTCTGGAACGCTATCCAAACCTGAAAATCATCGCCTCTCACGGCGGGGCCTATACCGCCGCCTATACTGCGCGCATGGATCACGCATGGGGCGCGCGCGCGGACTGTCGCGGGCAAATCCCCAATCCGCCCAGCAGCTATGTGGAAAAACTGTACCTCGACACGATTGTGTTTGCGCCCGATCAGTTGGATCATCTGCATCGCAAATTCGGTGCGGACCACCTGTTGATCGGCACCGACTACGCCTTTGACATGGGCGAATATGACCCGATCGAGCATGTCCTGCAAACCCCCGGCATCAATGCAGAGGCCGCCGCAATGATCTGTGGCGGCAATGCGGTGCAACTGTTCAATCTTGATCCGGCCAAATGCGGGCGGGCCGATTTCGAACGCGGCGTCGCACAGATTTAAGGCACAGATATAGAAAGCGGACGAGATGGAAACGATCCAAGGCTCTGGCTACCCTTTGGGGTTTGCCCTTGACGATAAAGACGCAGCGCCAATTTTCACCGGCGGGACAGGCGACACCACCGTCATCACAGAGGCGCGCATGATGGCGGGCCACCAAAAAGAGGCTATCGTCTACGAGGGGATCGGCGGGCCACGCTGGCGTCTGACCTCGGATGAGGGCAAGCATCTGAACGGCGCGGATGCCGCGCCCTTTCCACTTGGGTTCTTCAATGCCGGATTGCACACCGAATTGCACAGCCGCCTTGCCGCTTTGGCGGCCGCACAGGGCCTTGATCCGGGCACGCCCGATCTGTTGATCCGCAATTTTTACTGGATGACGGGGTCTTTTGCCAAAGGCACCGGCGAGGGGTTCAGCGATCCGTCAGAGGTCATATTGACCGGCGGGCCTGATCTGCTTGCCGAGGCAGTCAATGCCTCGCCCGCCTTTGACGCCCTGCGCCGCCCGTTAAGCAATACCTTTGCGCTATATGTGAACGGACGCCGCGAGGACACGCCCGGCATGACGCCCAGCACCGCCCAAAACGCGCCCGATCCCTATATGACCTATCACACGCCCCCCGTGCCCCTCGGCACGGCCACGCCGGATCTGATCCGCAAAAGCGGCGTCGTCGAGGCGGGCGAAATCAAACCGGCCCCCGTTGGGACCGACACTCGCATCATTCGAACCGTCACAGGCAAAAGCAAGCAGATCAACAACGCAACCATCGAAACCGATACATGGCTAGAAATGCCCGGTGTCACCCATTTCACCCTGCAAGGCGGCACGCATGCCCAGCCCCCCCGCGCGCCAAGCGGGCTGGCCCTGCTAAGTGCGGGGGTCGCGTTTTGCTATCTGACACAACTGTCACGCTATATCGAACACCTGAAACTGGACATCAACGGCGTGCGGCTGGTGCAATATTCGCCCTTCTCAAGCGATGGCACCGGGAATGCCAGAATGGGGCGCGCCGGACCTGTGGACACGCATCTGTTTCTGAACGGGCGCGCAGATACCGAAACCCACGCCAGGCTTTTGCGCGTCGCCGCCTGTACCTGCTATTTGCACGCAACGCTCAGCGCGGAATTGCCGCCTCTGTTGCACAGAGAGACCTGAGAAAAAGACCCCATGACCGGGACCAAAAACACAGGATCGCCCCTGGCCTGACCAACTATGGCGATCCGGGTTTCCTGATCTGATATGTGCAACGGTGCACCACCGGCTTTGGTTCGCCCTCAAATAGACCGTTTCGCCAAAGGCTGGCTCTTTTTACGGCATAAAATGACGCATATTGTTCATTTTTTGGGGGTGGTCTTGAATTTGACCGTTGTCTGGGTCTA